>CAXTDA010000004.1:0-37285 GCA_964242935.1 uncultured Burkholderiaceae bacterium
TTCAAGGTCTCGGTCGGCGGCAGCTACAACCACACCGAGATCAAGGACCCGGGCCTGGCCGTCGCCAAGTGCGGCACGAACTGCACGGTCCAGGACCCCTTCGTCCCCGGTTCGACGAGCCTGGTGCTGATCAACGGCAACGCGTTGCCGCAGGCGCCGAAGTTCATCACCTACGCGACCGCGAAGTACACGATGCCGGTGGCCAACGGCGACCTGTCGCTGTCCACCGACCTGTCGTATCGCTCGAAGATCAACCTGTTCCTCTACGAGTCGACCGAGTTCACCGGCAAGTCGCTGTTCGAGATGGGCCTCCGGCTCGGCTACCGCTGGGGCGACGGGCGCTACGAGGCGGCCGCGTTCTGTCGCAACTGCACGAACCAGATCCGCGTCAACGGCGCGATCGACTTCAACAACCTCGAAGGCTTCATCAACGATCCGCGGGTCGTCGGTGTGCAGTTCCGCGTGAACTGGCTGTGATCGCGGCGACGACGCGGCACGGGCGCTCGCTCGCGTTCGCCTGCTGCCTCGTCGTCGCGCTCCTCACGCCGACGGCTCGCGCGGAGACCGGCGCGTCGTCGTTGCCGGCGCAGAAGACCGCCATCGTCTTCGGTGCGAAGGTCCGCTACTTCGACTTCGGAAGCGGACCGACGATCGTGCTGGTCCACGGGCTCGGCAGCAGCGCGCGCGGCGACTGGGGCCGGGTCATGCGGCCGCTCGCCGCGGGCCACCGCGTCGTCGCGCTCGACCTGCCGGGCTTCGGCGCGTCCGACAAGCCGTTCATCGACTACGGCATCCAGACCTGGGTCGACTTCCTCGGCGAGTTCCTGCGCGACCGCAAGGTCACGTCGTTCACGCTGGTCGGCGAGTCGCTCGGTGGCTGGATCGCCGCGCAATACGCGATCCAGTCGCTGTCGGGTGACGCCGTCGGACCGGGATTCGCGCTGCCCAAGCCGGCGAAGCTGGTGCTCGCCGATGCCGCCGGTTTCAGCCGGGCGTCGGTCGCGCGGATGCAGGAGCCGGCTGCGACGCCGGCGCCGTCGGGCATCTCGCTCGCGGGGCAGAAGCGCCTCCTCGGCGCGATCTTTCACGATCCGGCCTACACCAGCGACGCGGGCCTTCGCACCGGGATGGCCTGGGCGATCGCGAAGGGCGACGGCTGGACGATCCAGTCGTTCCGCGGCAACCGCACGCTCGCCGAGGAGACCGCCGAGGGCCGGCTCGGCGCGATCACGATCCCGACGCTCGTGATCTGGGGCGAGCACGACCGGCTCGTCCCGCTCGCCGACGGCGAGGGCTATGCGGCCGGCATCGCGAACGCGCGGCTCGTCGTCGTGCCCGACGTCGGCCACGCGCCGATGATCGAGGCGCCGGCCGCGTTCCTGAAGGCGCTGGAGCCCTTTCTTTGAGATGTTGGCGGCGCGGCATCGCGACCGCGTTGCTGGTGATGGCGAGCCTCGGTCCGGCCGCGTCGACGGCCGCCGGGAAGGTGGTGATCGACCTCGACATCGGCGACGACATCGACGATGCGTTCGCGCTCGCGCTCGCGGTGATCAGCCCGGAACTCGACGTGATCGGCGTCTCGACCGCGTGGGGCGACACGGCGCTTCGCGTGCGGTTGGTCCGGCGCCTGTTGCACGAGGCCGGACGAGACGACATTCCGGTGGCGCGGGGCATCGCGACGGCCAGCACGACGCTGTTCAGCCAGGCGCGCTGGGCTCGACGCCAGGCCGACGACGGGCGGCCGGTCGTGTCGTCCGTCGACCTCCTGCTCGACGCGGCCGCGCGGCATCCGGGCGACGTGACGCTGCTCGCGCTCGGGCCGATGACGAACGTGGCGGCGGCGCTCGCACGCGACCCGGTCCGCTTCGCGCACCTGAAGCGCATCGTGCTGATGGGCGGCTCGATCCATCGCGGCTACGGACGCGCCAACTATGCGATGCCGAGCCCGCCGTCCCGGGAGTACAACATCGCCGCCGACCCCGCGGCCGCGCGCGCCGTGCTGGCCTCGGGCGTGCCGATCGACCTGTTCCCGCTCGATTCGACGCTGGTCCGCCTCGACGACGTCCGCCGGAACGAGCTGTTCGCGTCCGGCAGCGCACTGACCGACGCGCTGACGTCGCTGTACCACCAGTGGAGCAATGCGGACGCGCCGTGGGTCGGCCCCGTCCCGACGCTGTTCGACGTGGTCCCGGTCGCGACGCTGCTCGACCCGTCGCTCTGTCCGACACGACCGATGCGGGTGGTCGTCGGCGACGACGGGTCGACGACCGAAGCGGCCGGCGCGCCGAACGTCCGCGTCTGCCTGAAGAGCGACGGCGAGCGGGTGCTCGATCTGCTGATGCGACGGCTGCTCGAGCGGGCGAACTGATCTTCGACGGGCGCGCCGATCGTTGACGTTCGACGCAACAATCTGCACAATCGACGACGACCCGCCGCGGTCGCCGCACGGCGACGAGACGGCGCATCCATCCATCGTCGATCGAAGGAGACCCCGCCTCATGAACCCGACCCCCGCCGGCTGGCCCCGGATCTCGTCCGGCCTCTTCTATCGCGACGCGTCGCGCATGATCGACTGGCTCTGCGACGCGTTCGGCTTCGCGGTGCGGCTGAAGGTCGAGGGCGACGGCGGCCGCATCGAGCATAGCGAGCTGACGTTCGGCGACGGGCTCGTGATGGTCGGCCAGGAAAGGGCCGGTGCTAAAGCCCGCTTCGGCGTCGGCTTCCTGAGTCCGCTCACGGCCGGCGGCAACACGCAGAACCTGATGGTCTACGTCGACGACCTCGACGCGCATTGCGAGACCGCGCGAAAGGCCGGCGCCCGGATCGTCTCGGAGCCCGCGCTGCACGACTACGGCGACGACTACTGGGCCGACCGCAGCTACGGCGCGACCGATCCCGAAGGACACCAGTGGTGGTTCTCGCAGCGCATCCGCGGGTGAGCCGTCTCCCGGTCGACGGTCCCGGCGTCGGCGACGTCCTCGCGGCGCTGACCGACCCGACCCGGCGCGCCGTGGTCGAGCGCCTTGCCCGCGGCCCTTGCCGTGCCGGCGAGCTCGCGTCGTCGCTGTCGATGACGCCGCCGACGTTGAGCCGCCACCTGCGCGTCCTCCGGAAGAGCGGCCTGATCGGGTCCGACGACCTCGACCACGATGCGCGGGTCCGGCTCTACCGGCTGCGGCCCGAGGCGCTGGCGCCCCTGCACGGCTGGCTCGACGAGCTCGCGGCCTTCTGGGGCGACCAGCTGCTGGCGTTCAAGGCGCACGCGGAGTCCGCGAAGACGGCGGCGTCGAAGCGCGTGCGTCGCCGGTGAAGCCGGCCGGCGACGCGGTCCGCGTGACGGTCGGCGTGGACGTGCCACCGGACGAGGCGTTCGTGGTCTTCACCGAGCAGGTCGACCGCTGGTGGCGGCGCGGACGCCGCTTTCGCAATGCGCCCGGCACGTCGGGCGTGATCCGCATCGAGCCCGGCGTCGGCGGACGCCTCTTCGAGTCGTTCGACACCGAAGCCGGCGAACGCGTGGTCGAGATCGGCCGCACGCTGGTCTGGGACCCGCCGCATCGCCTCGTGCTCGAATGGCGCAACGCGACGTTCGCGCCGCACGAACGCACCGAGGTCGAGGTGTGGTTCGAGCCGAGCGCGCGCGGGACGAAGGTCGTCCTCGAACACCGCGGCTGGGCGTCGATCCGGCCGGACCACCCGGTCCGTCACGGGCTCGATCCGACGGGCTTCGGGCGGATGATGGGGATGTGGTGGGGCGATCAGTTGACGGGGTGGCGGATCGCCGTGGACGAGCGCGCCCGATGAAGTACCCGGTCACGCCGGACGGTCGCTACTTCGTGGTCAAGGGTCGCCTCTGGCGATGCGCCAATCCCGCGCTGCCCGAGCCGAAGCGCCAGCGCCTGGTCGACGAGTTGATGGACGCGCGTCGCGACATGCGAGGGCCCGGGGCGCATCCCGAAGCACGCGAGCGGGTCGATCGCGCGAAGCGGGCGCTCGGCGAGCGGGGGCCGGTGTGGTGGCGCGACGGGGCGCCCGACTACAACCGGCACCTGGTCGGCAATTCGCCTTACGCGGCGTGGTTCGCGGCGAATGGGACCGCGGCAGGACACCAGATCGACGCGGGCGCGCCTGCAGGATCGCGTTCAGCGCGACGTTGACGTCGTCGTAGCCGCATCCCACCCCGTACTTGCACCCGGTGCGGCACGCTTCGATCGCGTTGCGTTCGGACGAATGATCGCGATGGTCCGGTCGCTCGACGCTTACGGCATCTGCAGAGCCGGTTTCTCCTGCAGCGGCCGGCAGACACCCGGCGATTGACAAGCGGACGTGGCGGGGTACAAGGTCGGATAACCGTCACTCACCGGTCGACGTCCAGCATCGACAGCCCCCTCGGCGAGCGGGCCGGTTGTTCAGCTCCGGCGCGCACCGCGTATCGCTTCTCATGCAACTCACCCTGTCCCTCGATATCCGCAAGCTCGCGACCTTGCAGTCCCAGGTGGTCGACCAGCTTCGAGCGCTCATTCGCGAAGGTCGACTTCCGCCGGGAGCCGCCGTACCCGCGTCCCGTGACCTCGCGAAACAGCTCGGCGTGTCGAGGAACACCGTCACCGCGGCCTACGAGACGCTGGTCAGCGAGGGCTACCTCCTCACCGAGCGAACGGTCGGCACTTTCGTTGCGGGGGTATTGCCCGACGAAGCGATTCGTCGCGTCGAGGCGGCGGACGGGAGGGAACCGCGCACCGGGAGTCTGTACCGCGCTCTCAACCTGCCCCTGCCTTATGGAGGGCGCGGCACGTCGGGGCTGCACCGGCCGACGCCCCGCCAGATCGAGATCGACTTCGTCGTGGGGCGAACCGGAGCGCGGTCCTTCCCGGAGAAGGCGTGGCGACGGATCGTGATGGACTCGCTCGGTGGCGCGGCGGAACGCATCACCGAATACGGCGATCCCTCCGGATTGCCGGCTCTGCGCCAGCTCATCGCCAGCATGCTCGGGCCGTCCCGCGGCATGGTGGTCGGCCCGGAGCAAGTGTTGATGGTGGCCGGATTCCAGCAGGGCATCGATCTCGTCGCGCGACTGTTCGTCGGTACCAACACCGGCGTGGTGATGGAAGCGCCGACGTTCCGCGGCGCGGCGTTCCTGTTCGAGACCTACGGGGGCCGGGTGATACCGGTCCCGGTCAACCGTGATGGACTCGATGTGACGCGAATGCCCAAGGATCGCGTCAAGCTGGTCTACGTGACGCCGTCGCATCAGTTTCCGACCGGTACCACGATGCCGCTTCAGCGGCGCCTCGACCTGCTGGACTGGGCGGCCAGGGCGGGGGCGTACATCCTGGAGGTCGACTACGACGCCGACTTCCGCTACGACGGCTCGCCGCTGCCCTCGTTGCAGTCACTCGACCGCAACGGCTGCGTCATTTATCTGAACTCGTTTTCACGGTCCATCGGACCTGGCATTCGCATCGGGTATGCAGTCGTCCCGCGGGACCTGATCCATCCGGCCGTGACGATCAGATCGCTGATGGACAACGGGATGCCCTGGCTCGAGCAGGCTGCGTTGGCGCAGTTCATGCGCGAGGGCAGCTACGAGTCCCACCTCAAACGGCTGCGCCAGACCTGCGGCCGGAAGCGCGACGTGCTGCTCGACGCCTTGCGCGAGCACCTGCCGGAGGTCGCGGTCAGTGGTCAGGAGGCCGGCACGCACCTCTGCCTGCAGTTCCCCGACGATGCGCCGACGGCCCTCGAGTGGCGTGCCGCTGCGGGAGCCGTCGGCGTCGGCATTCATCCGCTCTCCGACAGCTCCGCCTGGCTCTACGAGCACTTGCCGGGCTTCGATCGCACGTTGCTCGTGGGGTACGCCCATCTGAGCGAAGCGCAGATCGCGACCGGCATCGCGCGGCTGGCCGGTTCGGTGCCGACCGAGTATCGGACTGGCACCATGACTTTCATGCGCCTTGGCACTCGCTCCCGACGCCCTGGATTCGTATCGTCCAGTCGTCAAAGCCAGCCGGAGAGTCGTATGTCAGCGCATTCCAGTGAGACGCGAATCGTTCGCGGCGCCTGTCCGCAGGACTGCCCCGACACGTGCGCTTTCCTCTACCACGTCGAAGACTCCAGGCTGGTCGAAGTCACCGGGGACCCCGACCATCCGATGACGCGCGGCGGGCTGTGCGTGAAGCTGAAAAACTTCGCCGAACATCACTACAACCCCGATCGACTGCTTTACCCGATGAAGCGTGTCGGCCCCAAGGGGACGGCGCAGTTCGAGCGCATCTCCTGGGACGAAGCCCTGCAGACGATCAAGGAACGGTGGTCGGACATCATCGACCGCCACGGGCCGCAAGCGATCATGCCGCACGCGTATCTGGGCCACCAGGGAACGATCAACGGCTTGACGGCGGGGGACTCCTTCTTCAATCGGTTGGGGTCGACCGTCGCCGAGAAAACCTATTGCGAGTCGGGCTCGTCGACCGCGTGGATCATGACGGTCGGCCCGACGGGCGGACTGGACCTCGAGAGCCTTGCGTACTCGAAGTACATCATCGTGTGGGGCATGAACATGCTCAACACGAACCTCCACGCCTGGAAGTTCGTGCTCGATGCCAAGGCCCGCGGCGCCAAGATCGTGGTCATCGATCCCGTGCGCACGCGCACTGCCAAGCAGGCGGACTGGCACATCCGCATCCGCCCGGGCACCGATGGCGCGTTGGCCCTCGGCATGATGAACGTGATCATCGCCGAAGGGCTTGTCGACCAGGACTATGTCGACCGGTACACGCTGGGCTATGAAGCACTGAAGGACCGCGTTGCCGAGTTCCCGCCCGAGCGGGTCGCCGAGCTGACCGGTGTCCCGGCAGACGACATTCGTCGCCTGTCGCGCGAATACGCGACGGTCTCGCCCTCGGCGATTCGGCAGGGCGTGGCTGTCGAGCGCAGCCCGGGAGGCGGCGATGCGATTCGCGCGATCACCTGCCTGCCCGCGTTGGTCGGCGCGTGGCGCCATGTCGGCGGTGGCGCGGTGGAGATGCCCATCTGGGAATTCCCGACGGACTTCGCATTCCTTTGCAGGCCGGACTGGATCAAGCCGGGCACGCGCGTCGTCAATGAACTCGATCTGGGCGCGGCATTGACCGGGCAGATGATGCTCGATCCGCCGATCGAATCGCTGTTCGTCTACAACTCGAATCCGGTCTCGCAGGCCCCCGATGCGAGCACGATCGTCAAGGGTCTGCTGCGAGAGGACCTGTTCACCGTCGTCAGCGAACTCTTCATCACCGACACCGCGAAGTATGCCGATCTCCTGTTGCCGTCGACGATGCAGGCCGAGCAACTCGATCTGATGGTGACCTGGGGTCATCTTTACCTGATGCTCAATCAGCCAGCGATCGAAGCACCGGGCGAATGCGTCCCGAACGCGGAGCTGTTTCGAAGGTTGGCGAAAACGATGGGCTTCGACGACGAGCAGTTCCTGATGACCGATGAGGCGCTGCTGCGCCGGGCTTACAACTGGACCGATCCACGGCTGGACGGCATCACCTTCGACAGGCTGAAGGAGGTGGGCTACCTGCGGTTGAATGTCGGCCTCCCGCACGAGCGGGCGCCCCACGCGCAGGGCAACTTCAAGACGCCGTCGGGCAAGTGCGAGTTCGCGGCCAGTGCCGCCGCCGGCGGCAACTTCGTCGTGAGCGTCTGGCGCTCCGGCTACGAGGGCATGCAGTCGGGCGCCCCGGTCGATGCGGTGCCCAACTACATTCCGCCGCACGAGGGCGCTGGCAGCGAGTTGTCGAAGCGCTACCCGTTGAGCCTGGTTTCGCCGAAGCCCCATGCGTTCCTCAATACCCAGTACGGCAACGAGGCGACGCAACAGCGTCGACAGGGCGAGCAGCTCATCGTCATTCACCCCATCGACGCCGCACAGCGTCAGATCGAGAACGGCAACTACGTCCGCGTGTACAACGGACGCGGGGAGTTCGAAGCCCGGGCCGAAATCAGCGAGGATGTGCTGGCCGGCTTGATGATGACGAACGTTGGACACTGGCCAGGGTTGAATCGCAGCGGCACGGCGGTCAATTCGACGACGGCACCGCGGCACGCCAACCTTGGACAGGCCGGTGTCTATTCCGACAACCTGGTCGACGTGAAGCGCCTCAGCGAGGCATCGACTTGACCCACGTCGTTACCGACAACTGTCGCGGCTGCCGCTTCACGGACTGCGTCGCGACCTGCCCGGTCGCCTGTTTTCACGTCAACGAGGCACGGGTCTATATCGATCCGGAGGTCTGCATCGACTGCAGCGCCTGCATTCCGGCGTGCCCTGTGCATGCGATCGTCGAGGAGTACGACCTGCCCGGGGATCAACAGCACTGGATCGGCATCAACGCCGACGCGGCGAGCCGGTATCCGGCCATTCGAACGAAACTGCCTCCACTCGGTGGCGCGGACGAGCGGCGTCGAGCGCTCGGCTACTAAAAGCGCGTCGTCGTGATCCAGGCCGCAGATGCAGCGTCCCCGCTGCGCATCGCGATCGTCGGAAGCGGTCCGAGCGGGTTCTATGCGGCCGAGGCCTTGCTCGACTCGCACCCCGATGTCGAGATCGACATGCTCGAACGCCTGCCGGTGCCTTTCGGACTGGTACGGCACGGTGTTGCGCCCGACCATCCAAAGCTGAAGTCGGTGACGACCGTGTTCACGGAAACAGCGCGTCGGCGAGGCTTCCGCTTCTTCGGCAACGTCGAGCTGGGCACGGACGTCACGGTGCAGCAACTCGACCGGATGTACCACGCCGTGATCGTGGCGGTTGGCGCAGATCGTGACCAGCCGCTCGGGATCCCGGGGGAAGGTCTCGACGGCGTGCATGCCGCGTCGGATTTCGTCGCCTGGTACAACGGGCGACCCGGGAGCGCAGGGCGGCGCTTCGACTTCTCCCATCGGTCTGCGGTGGTCGTGGGACAAGGAAATGTGGCGATCGATGTCTGTCGAATGCTTGCGACGTCCGTCGATGCCCTTCGGTCCACCGACATCGCGCGGCACGCGCTCGAAGCGCTCGCGGAATCGCGGGTGCGTGAAATTCATCTCGTGGGGCGGCGCGGGCCGGCCCAGGCGAAATTCACGCCGAAGGAGCTGCGCGAACTCGGAAGCTTGCCCGGATGGCAGTTGGTCCTCGATCCGGCGACGTTGACGCTCGACGAGGTCAGCCAGGCCGAATCACTCGACGCCGCCCGGCCGTTCGTCGCCAAGAACCTGCAGATCCTGAAGACCTTCGCGTCGCGGCCGCGCACGGAGGAACGCACGATCCACCTCCACTTTCAGCGCGCTCCCGTCCTTGCGGAGGGTGGCGATCGATTGCAGGCCGTGACGCTGGCGCTGCAGCGGCTCCAGGGCCCCGTCGGTGAGCAACGTGCCGTGCCGACCGGAGACGTCGAGCGGATCGAGGCCGGCTTGCTGTTCCGCAGCGTGGGCTATCGCGCGTCCGCTCTGCCGGGTCTTCCCTTCGATGATCGGCGGGGCGTGATTCCGAATGTCCATGGGCGCGTCGTCGATGAGCGAGGCGCCCCGGTGAGACGTTGGTACGTGAGCGGATGGATCAAGCGGGGCGCGACCGGCATCATCGGCACCAACCGGCAATGCAGTGTGGAGACCGTGCAATCCGTGATCGACGATCTGCCCAAGCTGGTCGGCCATCGGCCGGGCCGGACGGCGTTGCAGAAGCTGATGGACGAACGCGATCACCGGGTCGTCTCGTTCGATGACTGGTTGGTCATCGACGAAGCCGAACGGACGAATGGCCGCCTGGCCGGCAAGGTGGCCGAGAAGTTCGTCGACGTGGCACCCATGCTGCATGCCATGCAGATCGGTCGGCGCGAGCGAGTGCCTTGTTGACGGTTCGTTTTCGTTCACTCACCGGAACGAGTCGATCCGTATCCAATCAACCTTGATGAAACCTACGAAGGGTCGCGACATGACAGTCACCGTTGGCAGTGTTCCGGAAATCGACGCCATCACGAGCGTTCTGCAGATCTACATGAACGGGGCGAAGAACGGCTCCGGCGCCGACATGAAGCCGGCATTCGCGGACCAGGCAACGATCTTCGGCTACGTGGGTGACGATCTGGCCTTCCAGGGTCCGATCGACACGTTCTACGCGTGGCATGACAAGAACGGGCCGGCGCGTGAAGTGGAGGCGCGCATCACGAGCATCGATGTTGCGGGCACCGTCGCCCATGCTCGCACCGAAGCGGAAAACTGGACCGGCTACAAGTTCACCGACCTGTTTCTGCTCATCAAACTCGACGGACAGTGGAAGATCATCAACAAGGTCTTCCATCTCCATTGACGCCGAGGCGGTCAGGCATCCGAGGGATCAGTCCTTCCAGGTCCCGTCGAGATAACTGTTCTTCCGCGAGTCCGGCAGCATCAGCGACGCGACGAACCCCACGGCCACGAGGAGGGTGACGTACCACGGGAACCACCCCTCGTGCCCGGCCGCCTTCATCGACAGCGCGACGTATTCGGCCGTGCCGCCGAACAGCGCGTTGCCCACCGCGTACGTGAAGCCGACGCCGAGCGCACGCACCGTGCTCGGGAAGACCTCGGCTTTCACGACGCCGCTGATCGACGTGTAGAACGACGCGATGACGAGCGCCGTGACCGCGAGCGCGAAGGCCGTGTACGGGCTGGACACCGCGCCGAGCGCCGCCAGCAACGGCACCGACGCCAGCGTGGCGAGCCCGGTGAACAGGAGCATGTTGTTGCGGCGACCGATGCGGTCCGAGAGCGCGCCGAAGACCGGCTGCAGCAGCATGTAGACGACGAGCGCGCAGGTCATCACGACGCTCACGACCTTCGTGTCCATCTTCGCGGTGTTGACGAGATACTTCTGCATGTAGGTCGTGAACGTGTAGAAGTAGAGCGACCCGCCCATCGTCAGACCCATCACGATCAGCACCGAGCGCTTGTACTTCAGCAGCCCGAGGAGCGACCCGGCTTCCTTGCTGTGCATCGCCTCCTGCGATCCGGTCTCGACCAGCGAGCGGCGCAGATACATCGCGACGACCGCCGTCGCGGCACCGATCAGGAAGGGAATGCGCCAGCCCCACGCCTTGATCTCGTCGATCGAAAGGAGGGCCTGCAGGACGACCAGCACCAGCAGCGCCAGCAACTGCCCGCCGATCAGCGTCACGTACTGGAACGACGAGTAGAAGCCGCGATTGCCCTTGCCCGCGACCTCGCTCATGTACGTCGCCGCGGTGCCGTATTCGCCGCCGACCGACAGGCCCTGGATCAATCGCGCGATCAGCAGCAGCACCGGCGCCGCGGCACCGATCGTCGCGTAGGTCGGCAGCACCGCGATCAGCAGCGATCCGCCGCACATCATCAGCACCGAGATCAGCATGGAATTCTTGCGTCCGTGCCGGTCGGCGATCCAGCCGAACAGCCAGCCCCCGAGCGGCCGCATGAAGAACCCGACCGCGAAGATGCCGGCCGTCGCCATCAACTGGCTGGTCGTGTCGCCCGACGGGAAGAACGCGGACGCGAAGTAGATCGACGTGAACGCGTAGGCGTAGAAGTCGTACCACTCGACGAGGTTGCCGGACGACGCGCCGACGATGGCCCGGATCCGTTTGCCCCGGTCGCCGGCGCCGGCGACGAGATCGGTTTCCATGTGCGGTGGCGCGATTGAAACGGATGCCATGTGGTCTCCTCCTGGTCGATACATTCGACTTCGAAATGCACGAGCCGATGCGGCCCTGAACCGCGCCCGTTCGAATCGGCGATGCGTCGGTCTGCGTTCCCGATGCATCTTGCAACCGCGCGCCGGCGAAGTCACGCCGAAGGCATCGCCCGGTCCCGCTGCAGAGCGTCAGTCCGTCCTTCCACGGCGGGACCGGCGCCCGGACAACTGGATGTCGAAAGTGGTCGTGTGCCGCTCTCGAGGCGCTCGACGCGGGGAACCGGCGTGATAATCCGGCCTCGCACGACATTCGGGGAAAGACCGATGAATCGATCGTTCACCAGGGCCTGTTTGGTCGCGGCATTGGCGACGCTCACGAGCGCCGCCAGCGCGAAGGGCTGCATCACGGGCGCTGCGGTCGGCGGGGTGGCGGGCCACGTGGCCGGCCACCATGCCGTCGTCGGCGCCGTGGCCGGCTGCGCCATCAACCACCATCGCAACGCGGTCAAGGACAAGGAGGCCGCGGCCGCGGCTCAATCAGCGCAGACGGCGCCGCCTGCGACGACCGCGCCGAAGCAGGCCGCCGCGAGATCGTGACGACCTCGCTGACTGCCGGAAGCGACGCCTCGTGGGCTGGTGGCCTCCAGTACCTGGCGCAACTGCACACGGCGATGCTGGCCGCCCCCGCGGGCAGCTGCGGGGCGATCAAGGCGAAGATGACCGAGCTCGAGCGAACGCTCGGCATCACGTACGAGGCGGCCGTGGCGAAGGGACTTCTGCAAGGCTGACATGGTGCCGCGGCGCGGCCGCGATTCGTCAAGGCTTCAACGTGACGACGAGTTGCCGGGCGATCTCGTCGACCGGGCGCTTGCCGTCGTGGTACCAGACGTACGCCCAGTTGATGGCGCCGAGGACGAACAGCCTGAACAGGGTCCGATCGACCGCGCCGCTGACGTTCGCGATCAGCTCCTCGAAACCCCGCTCGTGAACCGAGAGGAAAAGATCGTCCTTCGTGCGGAAGAAGTGATCGATCGAGCCCGGCAGGAGGCCGAGGACGCCTGCGATGTCCCGTAGCGAGGTGCCGTCGTATCCCCGCTTCGCGAAGCAGTCGGCGGCGGCATGGAGGATCTCCGTCCGGCGGTCGAGCGGTTCGCCCTCGCCGATCGCGAGGTCGCGGCGACGTCGACGTGTCCCGTTCGCGCTGACATCGCTGCGCTTGAGCGCTGGAGAGATGAACCCCTATGGTCGCAGCCTCATCTATGGCCATCGAGGCACTACACGCATCAGGTCTTTCATCGACCCGCGCGGCCCGGCCAGGCGGAAATGCCGCGCCAGCGTGTCGACCACGTTCTCCGCCATGGCGCGGCGAGTCTCTTCCGTCGCCGAACCGATATGCGGTGTGAGAACCAACCGGCTGTCGCCGATCAATGCCGCCGGCACCCGGGGTTCATGCTCGAAGACATCCAGCGCCGCGCCGGCGATGCGGTTCGCCGCGAGGGCCGCGATCAGCGCTTCTTCGTCGACGACCGGGCCGCGTGAGATGTTGACCAGAAACCCGCGCGGGCCGAGCGCCTCGATCACCTTCGCGTCCACCAGGTGGTGCGTCGCCGGCGACAGCGGACACGTCAGGATCAACATGTCGCAATCGGCCGCGAGACGCGCCACGTCGTCGTAGTAGGGGAGGTCCACGGACTTCGGTCTCGGGCCGAAGTACGCCACGGACGAACCGAACGCCGCCAGCCGCCGCGCGATGGCCGAACCGATGGTGCCGAGGCCGACGATGCCGACCCGCATGCGAGAGATCGAGCGGCCGAGCGAATACTGCTTCTGCTGCGGCCACTTGCCGTCACGGACGAACGCGTCCGCGTTGACCAGGTCCCGCGTGACCGCGAGCGCCAGACCGAGTGCCGTGTTCGCCACGTCTTCCGCGAGGACGTGCGACGTGTTCTCGATGACGATGCCGCGCGCCGCGACCGCCGGCAGATCGACGTTGTCCAGCCCTGCGCTGTAGCTCGAGATGATCTCGAGCGCGGGCATGGCGTCGAGGAACGCGACGTCGACCTTCGTCTTCCGCAGCGCCACGCCGCGGATGGTGGCGCCTTGCTCGTTCAGGAACGCGGCAGCGGCGGTGGCCTCCGTGGGTAGTTCGTGCACGGTGAAGAGGGCGTGGAGCTCCTCGGTGGTCCAGTCCGGCAGATCGGCTGCCTTGAGGATGATCGGCTTGTCCATGGTCATCGGTGTGTTGCGCCTTCCTTCGGTTCATCGAGGGCCGAAGACTACGAATGCCGCCGTGGTCGGGTCAACGTTGATTCATACAATCAATCATGCGATTGACGCCGGGCGTGGCGTGCGCGCATGTTGATTCTCTGAATCAAGCTTGATGCGGCGCGAGCCACGATGGAACCTGTCTCCCATCGAACAAAAAAGGAGACGAGCAATGGATGCAGGGAGCAAGTTCGCCGCCGTGACAGGCGCGGGTTCGGGGATCGGCCGCGCCGCCTCGGAGGCACTGGCCAGGGCCGGCTTCACGGTGGCCCTCATCGGGCGTCGCGAGCAACCGCTGTCCGAAACGCGAGACGCGATCGAAGCGGCCGGCGGCCGGGCAGAGGCTTTCGCCGCGGACATTGCGGACTCATCATCGGTCGACGATCTGTTCGCGAGGGTCGCCGACCGCTTCGGACGCCTCGACGTCCTGTTCAACAACGCCGGTCGCAACGCCGGGGCCGTACCGCTGGAGGACTACGACGTGGCGCTGTGGAACGACGTCGTCGCCACCAACCTGACCGGCGTGTTCCTGTGCGCGCGTGCGGCCTACCGGCTCATGAAGAGCCAGAGCCCGCAGGGCGGTCGCATCATCAACAACGGCTCCATCTCGGCCCATTCCCCGCGGCCGCACACCATCGCGTACACCGCGACGAAGCACGCGGTGACCGGCATCACCAAGTCCATCGCGCTGGAAGGGCGTCCGTACCACATCGCCTGCAGCCAGATCGACATCGGCAACGCCGCGACCTCGTTGACCGAGCGCATGACTCGCGGCGTGCTACAGGCCGATGGCCGCATGGCCCCTGAGGCGCGCATGGACGTCAGCCACGTGGCCGATGCCGTCGTCCACATGGCGAGCCTGCCGGTGGACGTCAACATCCTCAACATGACCCTGATGGCCACCGCGATGCCGTTCGTCGGGCGCGGCTGACACCATTCATCAGGACCGCCGCCAAGCGTGGGCAAGGAGACGACGATGCAAACCATTTCAAGCCAGTCGCTGCCGATCGGGCCTGCGACCCTCAGTACCAGCGCCAAACGGTCGAGGGTTCGCTACGGCGTCCTGGCGATGCTGCTCTTCGCGACCATCCTGAACTTCGTCGACCGATCGGCGCTGGGCATCGTGGCGCCGTATCTGTCCAAGGATCTCGGGCTCACGAAATTGCAGATGGGCGAGCTGTTCGCGGCCTTCGGGCTGACCTACGCCATCGCCCTGGTCCCGGGCGGCATGCTGGTCGACATCGTCGGTTCGCGCGTGGCGTACGCGTTCTCGCTCGTCGCCTGGTCTTTGGCGACGCTGACGCAAGGCTTCGCCAGCGGCTACCACATGCTGTTCGGTTCGCGGCTTGCGATGGGGGCGCTCGAGGCGCCGGCCTTCCCGTCCAATGCACGGGCCGTCACCCTCTGGTTCCCGACGCGCGAGCGCGGCTTCGCGACCAGCGTCTACGTCATGGGGCAGTACATCGGCACGCCGTTGTTCACGGGGTTGCTGTTGTGGATCGCGGTGGCCTACGGCTGGCGGAGCGTCTTCTTCTTCACAGGCGGCGCCGGCATTCTGTTCGGCCTCGTCTGGTACGTGCTGTACCGCGATCCGATGAAGCATCGCTCGGTCAGCCAGGCCGAGCTCGACTACGTCACCGAAGGCGGCCAGGCGGCCGTGCAGAAGGGGAACGCCAAGTTCGACTGGCGCATGGCGTTCCGGTTGCTGCGCTACCGCCAGGTGCTCGCGATCTGCCTCGGCAAGTTCTGCAACAACTCCATCCTGGTGTTCTTCACGACCTGGTTCATGACCTACCTGGTCGAGGAACGCAACATGTCGATGATCAAGGTTGGCATCTTCCAGGCGCTGCCGTTCATCGGGGCGACGGTGGGCATCCTGACCGCGGGTATCGTCTCGGACTGGTTCATCCGCCGCGGGACCTCGATGTCGGCAGCGCGCAAGGCCCCGCTGATCCTCGGCACCTTGATGGGGGCGTCGATTCTCGCGATCAACTTCGTCGAGTCCAACGAGGCGGTGATCGCGATCCTGACGATCTCGTTCTTCGCGCAGGGCGTGGGGTCGTCGTCGTGGGCCGCCGTCTCGGAGATCGCGCCGCGCAACTACGTCGGCCTGACGAGCAGCATCACCAGCTTGGCCGCCAACATCGCCGGCGTGACGACGCCGCTGATGATCGGCTACGTCATCCACCACACGGGCAAGTTCTTCTGGGCCCTGAACCTGATGGGCGCGGTCTGCCTGATCGGCGCGTTCTCGTATTCGTTCCTGCTCGGCAAGCTGCACCGCATCGAGCTCGACGAACCGGTCATCCAGCGCGCATGACATGATCCACTTCACCTGGGACCATCTTCAACTGCAGTCGGACGATCCGGAGGCCACGGCCTCCTGGTTCGCGCAATGCCTGAATGCCGAGATCGTGCGCCGGCCGGGGCGCGTCGACTTCCGGTTGGGTGACATCAACTTCTTCATCACGCCGGTATCGCCCGTGTCCGATCCTTCCGACGCCGGGGTGCGAGTGCCGGGCATCGACCACTTCGGCGTGACCGTGTCGGATCTCGATGTCGCCTTCGCCCATTTCGAACGCTGCGGCGCGGAGATCGTCGAGCCGATCAAGCAGGTCCGTGCCGGCGTGCGCGCCTGCTTCGTGCGTTCGCCCGGCAACATCCTCGTGGAAGTCCTGGAGCGACGACCGGCCGAGATGGCATTCACCTAGATGCGCAACTGGATCACCCTTGCCGAAGCGACCCGGTTGCTCGGGGTCCGGCCGCAGACGGTGTATGCCTACGCGAGCCGTGGGCGGATTGCGGTGATGCCGGATCCGGGTGAGCCGGGAAGGAGCCTCTATCGCGCTCATGATGTCGCGGATCTGCGGAAGCGCAAGCAGACAGGACGTCGACGCGAGACGCTGGCGGCCGGAACGATCTTCGGTGAAGAACCGTGCATTTACACGGACATCACGACCTTTGCCAACGGGCGTCCGTATTACCGGGGGATGGACGCCGTCCGCCTGTCGACCACGGCGACGCTGGAGAAGGTGGGCGCGATCCTGTGGGGGACGGAACAGCCGATCTCGTTCGAGACGTCGGAGCTCCCGTTGAGCGGGGTACCGATCGGCCGTGCTTGTGCCTACGCGAGCCTCGCCGACCTCGTCGCGCGTGGTCACTCGACGATCGGCCGGGCTGACACGGCGTTGCATGTCGAGGCCGGAGGTCTGGTGGGCATCGTCGCCCTCTCATTCGGCGCGAAGGGCGAGCCCGGGTCCGCGCCGCTGCATGAACGCATGGCGCTCGGTTGGGGATGCGGGCAGGCGGAAGCCGAGTTGATCCGGCGCGCGATGATTCTTGTCACGGATCACGAGGTCACGAGTTCGGCGTTTTCGTCGCGGGTCACGGCGTCCACCGGCGCTTCGCTGGCCGCGTGCCTGCTGACGGGACTGGCGACGTTTTCAGGGCCGCTTCATGGTGACGCGTCCGGTCGGGTGCATGCTTTGTTCGAAGACGTCCAGCGACTCGGTGCCGAACCGGTCGTGGCCCACCATCTGCGATCCGCGATGCCGATCCCCGGCTTCGGTCATCACCTGTATCCGGAAGGCGACCCGCGCGCGGCTTCGCTGATGGAGCATCTGTCGCCTCCGGGGGAGATCGCGCTGTTGATCGACAAGGTGGTCTCGCTGACGGGGTTGAAACCGAATATCGACGTGGCGCTGGCGACGTTGGCGGCGCAGTGCGACTTACCGGGCGATGCGGCGTTCGGATTGTTCGCGACGGCACGCAGCGTGGGATTGCTGGCGCACAGCATCGAGCAGTTGAGGGTCGGGATGGTGATCCGGCCGAGAGGTCGCTATACCGGACCGGCGCTGGAGGACGCGGAGGACAAGGCTGGCGAGATCGATGCCGGTCGTCCGGACGCCGCGACGCTGGAGAAGAATCGGCTGTTCAGGTCGTGACGTCGACCGGGGATGGTCGAAGGGACGGCAGACCGGATCGTCGGGCGCGGTTCGGACCGCGATGGCGACCAGCGCGCCGCATACCGCATGAGGCCTTCCCCGCACCTCTCGCCGCGGTCAATGTCCGTCGAACCTCGGACGACCGTTTCGGCCGGCCGTATCCGGCAGATGCAACGATTGAAGGATGGAATTGGGCAGGGTCAGCGTCCGCAGGGTCGGCGAGCGAAACTCGCGCTCGTGCAGGATGTGAACCACCAGGGCCGACGTCGCCACGAACAGCCAGGGGTGCACGAACCAGGTCATCGCGGCAAGTGCGAAGTAGTAGGCACGCAGGCCGAGGTTGAAGTTCTCCGCCGCGAAGCTGGCAAGACTCGTGATTGCATCCAGGAACGCCTGATGCTCTTCCGGCCGGTCGGAACGCGGAGCGGCGCCGACCAGGACCGTGCAGAAGTTGTATTGCCGGATGGACCACGTGAACACGAAGAACGCGTAGACGAAGATGAAGATGAGCAGGAGGATCCTGACCAGCCAGACCAGCTCCGAATCGTGCCGGGCGAAGGGCAGGTCGGCAGCCAGACTGACGACCCGTTCGGTTGTCCCCAGCAGCGCCACCAACCCCCCGAGGATGACCAAGGCGGTGGAGGCGAAGAAGGTGCTGACGGTTTGCAGGGTGCTCAACGCCGAGACGTGCGCGATGCGGACCTCGTGCCGAAGCATGTGCTTGAACCACTCGCGCCGATAGATGCGCATGGCCACGACCAGGCTCGCCTTCCTTCGAGACTTGCGCCGCGCGAAGTAGGTATAACCGACCCAGCAGGAACAGAACCAGATGAAGACGACCCAGTCGATCAGGGGAATGTTGAGCATCGCGTACTCCTCGGTTTGTCGGCGGGGCCGTGGCCGTCGGATGAATCGAGGGGATCGCCAGACGCGCAGGGTCGTTCTGGCGGCATCTGGCATGCGCCACGATGTTAACGCCGAAGCAATACGGAATCGCCGCGCGAAGTAGGCATCCCGCCGGGAAGCAGCCCGCTATCGGCCAGTGCATCGACGACGCGCTGGCCGCGATCGAGACCAGAAAAAGCTGGTACGCGTCACACGGATCGGCGAAGCGCCCGGGTCAGCTCGACCCTCGGCCAATTTTGCGGTGCGTAAGCCGCGGGTGTCTTCGGTCACGTCGCGGCCTGTCGGCGAGGCTGGACCGGCGGAGGCTGCAAGACCTTGTTCAACGCGACGTTGATGTAATAGTTGCCGCGTCCGATTTTCTGCTTGCGCACGAAGCCGCCATCGGCCAACGCGTCCAGGTACTTGGTCGCCGTGACCCGAGACACGTTCAGGTCGCGCTGGACGAACTCGATCTTGGTGTACGGGTGCGTGAAGAGGTTGTTGATCAGGTCCTGGCTGTAGAACTTGAAGCCGTCGCGGATGCGGTGCTTGTAGTCGAAGAGCGCCGCCTTGATCGCATGGATCGTGGCGATCGTCTGGCCGGCGGTGACTTCGACCGCCTCCAGCATGTACAGGACCCATTCTTCCCAACGGTCCTGCTCGCGAACGGTCTGCAACAGGCGGTAGTAGTCGGCCTTGGTGCGCACGATGTAGTTGCTCAGGTAGAGCACCGGGATGTCGAGCAGGCCCTCCTTGACCAGGTAGAGCACGTTGACGATCCGCCCCGTCCGACCATTGCCGTCGTAGAAGGGGTGGATGCTTTCGAACTGGTGATGGATCAGCGCCATCTTGATCAACGGGTCGACCGGAAAGAGTTCGGGCGTGTTGATGAAGCGTTCCAGACTGCTCATCAGTTCGACGATCTCCGCCGCGTCCTGGGGCGGCGTGTACACCGTCCGCCCGTCGCCGCCTTTCAGCGCCGTGCCGGGCAGCTTGCGGAACCCGGCGCTGTTGCGCTCCAGTTCGGCCTGAATCCCGATGATGTGATTGGCGGTGAGCAGGCCGCTGTCGTGCACCTGTTCGAACCCGACACGCAGCGCCTGGCGGTAGCGCAGCACCTCCTTCGCGGCCGGGTTGGCGAAGGCTTCGGGCAGCACGTCGTCCTTGAACAACTCGTCGTGCGTGGTGACGATGTTCTCGATCTCGGAGCTGTCCTTCGCCTCTTGCAGGCCCAGCGTGTTGATCAGGATGCCTTGGTTGGGGATCGAAGCCGCGATGCCTTTCAACTCGGCCAGCGCCCGGCCGCTGGTGGCCAGCCGCTTGAGGATGGCCGGCGCGTCGAAGCGGGCCGGATTCAACTGTTCGAGCGGGGCGATCGCGGGCATGATCGGACGCGGAAGAGCCGGCGGTTCCGTAACGTGTATAGAAAACGTGATTTTCTATGCATGTCGGGTCTCATGTGCATAGAAATCTCGAATTCTTTGACGGCGAGCGCCCTGAGGTCCAGGAAACAACAGGGGCGTCCGTCCAGCTCAGTGAGTGGCTCCCGATCGGCACCGACGACGACTTCATCGGTGAGCCCTGCCGTCGATGCGGTTCGGCTTCCGGAAGGCGTAGTTGGCCGGATATCAGGCGGGGGGAGCGCGGTGGATGGGTTGTCGGCTCGCGGGCGATGCGCTGGAGCAGCGCCTGGGCGGTCGTGCCGGTGCGAATGGCGGTAAACAGCGCCTCGCCGACCGCGCCGGTGACTTTGTACTTGCAGCGACTGAATTTCGCGCCGGCCACAAAATCTGGCCGATGCAAGAGCAAGCTATCTTTAAGGGCTCTGTTGGAAGGCCAACAAGGATATTGGCGGTGCCCTTGGAAACGACCGAAGGGTTATCTGGCGGAGAGGGTGTCTTGTCAAGACCCTTGCTGGACGGGCCTTTCCGACGGGTACGTCGTCCTGTCCGCCAGTCTGTCCACCATAAGACGCGAGCGAGGAGCAGTTGCGCTTCCTCGCGAGCGTTCGCAAAACGTTCGCGTGGTTCGCGAATAGTGGCGCCGCTCATCTGCGTCGTGCTCCGGGTCGAACGGAAGCCTCGGTTCTACAATACCGCGATGGGCCACAACCCGTCCCGCTACAAGATCAAGACGCTCAGCGTCGCCGCGCAGAACGCCAGAATTCGTCTTGATGCGCGGCGCTCTGGCTAACGGTCTCGCGTCGCTGACCGCGCCGCTCCAAGAGCACTTTTGATGCGTAAGTCAAAGCCGCGGTCGCCGAAACCCAAGGTTCAAGCCCAAGCGCCGACACCTCGTCCTGAGGCCGACGTATTTGCAGAATTGACCGAGCTGTGTGCCCAACCGGGGTATGTGCACGCAGTCGCGCACCTTTGCTTTCGCGACAACACGGTGCTGTATAGCGGCAAGCTCAAGGCGAACAATATGAAGGCGATGTTTTCGCCATCGCGCCTTAACCGCCCTGAGATGACCACCCTGATCGGTCTGATGGTGAAGAGGCCGATCGACTGGACACTCCAGCCGCCGGCGTTCACTCAGCGCCTGATCGATCGATCTGACGCGCTGTTGGCAGAGCTTCACGACTGCTTGAACGTGGAGGCGATGGAATTGCTCGTCGCCGGTATGGAAAGTGGCAGTGCTGCGAGTCCATTCGCTACTGGAAAAGGGCTTCGCGAGCCGATTTTCTATTGCGCCGAGTCGGCCTACATCTTTCAGTTCCTCGATTTCGCCGTCCGGAAATACGCTCCGGACAACGGCTGGTTGTCAGAGCATCGCGGCTTCACCATCGAGCAGGCGCGCGCGGTCGTCGATGCAGTCGAGCAGGTCCAATCGGATCGGATGTACTCGCTCAGGTCGGCGATGCCTGCTTCGCACCCGGATACGTGGACCCTGTTGCCTGCCTTCTATGTATCGGTCGAGGAGGTCTCGACAAAGGCGGCGATGCCGGCGGAATTGGTTGCAACGGTCCTCGCGGCTTTCACGCTCTCTGACGAAAATCGAAACGCCGGCTTCGCCTCAATTTCGGACTTCAATTCATTGAGCGCAACTCCGCTCATCCGCACGCCTGATGGCGAATTCTTGTCGCTTCAAAATTACGCGATCGCCGAAGCGTTGTACGACACACCGTTTTATTGGATGGTTCAGGACAAGCAATATTCTGCGATCCTGTCCGAGCACCGCGGAGTCTTCACGGAAGATTTCGTCGCCGAGAAGTTAAGTTCCGTTTTTGGACGGGAACGGGTTTTCAGGAACGTGGACTTGTATGTCTCGCGTGAAAAAATCGGCGAGGTCGATGTTCTCGTTGTCTGGGGCGATCGTGCAATCGTTGTTCAAGCGAAATCGAAACGCCTCACGGTCGCTGCTCGGAAAGGAAACGACCTCCAGATCCACGACGATTTCGGAAAGGCCGTCCAAGCGGCGTATGACCAAGCCACGCGGTGCGCAGAGCACCTCGGGAAGAGCGGCGTCAGAGCGGAGCAGGCCGGTGTCCAGCTCGACCTGCCATCTGGAATCAAACACATCTACGCCCTATGTGTCGTCAGCGACCATTACCCGGCTCTGTCCTTCCAGGTGAAGCAGTTCCTCCGGACCCGTGCCGTTGAACGTTTAAGTCCTCCCTTAGTCACCGACGTCTTCACCGTTGAGGTGCTGACCGAGTTCCTTCAATCACCCCTTCATTTCCTGAGTTACATCGATCGCCGCGCCCAGTACGACGAACAGCTTCTCGCCGCGCACGAGCTGACGACGTTGGCGTACCACCTCAAGAAGAACCTATGGGTCGAACCCGAGGTCGGCATGGTCGCCCTTCAAGATGACCTGACAGCCGACCTGGATGTTGCAATGGCTGTGCGGCGTTTCGGTATTGAAGGCGAAGCGACTCCGCCAGGCATCCTGACAAATCTGCGAGGGACGATCGTCGGTCGCATGGTGGAAGAAATCTGCGCGCGGAACGAGCCCGCCGCTATTGACCTCGGTTTCCATCTACTTTCACTCAGTGGCCACGCTGCCGCTGACCTGAGCCGAACCATCGCCACAGTCGCCGCTCAAGCACGCGGAGATGGGGAGGGGCATGACGTCACCTGGGGCTTCGGTGACGGAGGTGTTGGCATCACCGTTGACGTCAACTCGTATCCCGATCGCGTCGCTGAACCGAGGCTCCTCGCCTATTGCGAGTCGCGAAAATATGCGAACCGCGCTGCCTCTTGGTTGGGCGTTTGCCTCAACCCCGCTGACACCGGCATCCGGTTCGCGTTCTCGCTCACTGAACCGTGGGTACAAAGCGAGGATATGGATCGCGCAACAGCGGGAATGAAAAAGCCTATCCCCCTCGCGCTTGGAGAAGCGACGCTCGTCGCGAGACGGAAGGCGCCCAGCAAGCCTGGTCGTAACGACCAATGTCCGTGCGGCAGCGGACTCAAATTCAAACGCTGTTGCCTGAGCTAGCTGATAGCCCTCGCGATGTGCGACCGCTTCAAGCTCGAGGAGAGATGGCAGGAAAACTGCAAGCTCGCGTCATTCGACTGAAACGACCCGCCGTTCCCGATGGGGAATCCGTTCAAGGTCTCAAGCGAAGAGATGCGGCCCACCGATCGCGTGATCCAAGAAGCGCCCCTATTGGTCGAATGCCGACGGATATGTCGCCGCCAAGAAGGATCGCGAATGCGCAGAGCACGTATTTAGATAGGCGACACTGTTTCTCTCCGCGCGACTCTCAAATTTTTCATCAAGAGCCATTTGATAAACAAACAATCTTTGCGAAACATCGTGCACAAGATCATCGTCGAATGAAGCGTCATACGGCTCATGTGCGAAGTGGTTTCGAATTTTGCGCACAGCGTCAAGATCGTTATATGTGTTGCGATCGATTAGACCGAATGCATAGGCGACAGAAACCATACTCGCAAAGCTCGAAAGCGGTCCCATCGGTCTAAACAATTCGTCTAAAACGTCGAGGCGATCTGCGACGCTGAATCGAATATAAGCCACAAGAGCGTGTTCAAGATAACTTCCAGCAACGATAGCAGCGCCCCTGTCAGACTCGCCGAACCAGCCGCTCCGAGCGATGTCCCATTCTTCTTCGGTCTGCCGAAGTACCTTAGAACGCTTCTTTGCACCCTTCACTTTTCCCTCGCCACCGTTGGAAGACATGTTGTGCGGGTTTTTCCGGCTTGCGGCTCTTTCCACTTGCCTTGAACTCAGGCCCACGCCTCACCCAGCGTCTTCGCCTGCCGAAGTACGAGTTCGACAGCACCGTCCTGCTGATCCGGCGGGTACTTGTACTTCCGCAAGATGCGCTTCACCATCAGCCGCAGCTTGGCTTGCACGCTCTCGCGCGCAGACCAGTCGACTGTCATGTTGGCTCGAAGGCTCTCGGTCAGCTCGTGGGCGATCTTCTTGAGCGTGTCGTCGGTCAGCACCCGCACCGCCGACTCGTTCTCGACCAGGGCGTCGTAGAACCGCGTCTCGTCTTCCGACAGCCCGAGCTGCTCGCCGCGTGACGCCGCCTCGCGGAACTTCTTCGCCATCTCGATCAGCTCTTCCGTCACCTGCGCCGCCTCGATTGAGCGGTTCTGGTATCGCTTGACGACGTCACTCAGCATGTCCGAGAACTTCTTGTCCTGAACCACGTTGGTCGCGAAGCGGGCCTTGATTTCGCCTTCGAGCAGCCGTTCGAGCAGTTCGACCGCCAGGTTGCGCTCGGGCAGGTTGCGGACCTCGGCAAGAAACGCGTCGTCGAGGATGCCGATGTTCGGCTTGTCGAGTCCGACCGCGTCGAAGATGTCCACGACTTCTTCCGACACGACCGCCGAACTGATGATCTGGCGGATCGCAAGCTCGCGGGCCTCGTCGGTCCGCTTCTTCGCGCTGAACTCGCGCTTCGTCAGGATCACCTTCACGGCCTGGAAGAACGCGACCTCTTCCCGCACGGACTTGGCCTCGTCGAGCGTGCAGCAGAGCGTGAACGCCTTGCTCATCGCCAGGGCGGTGTCGGCGAATCGCTTCTTCCCGTCGTTGATGCCAAGCACGTAGTTCGCGGCGCCGGCCAGGGTCTTGTGGCCGCCGGTCAGGAAGTTGCTGTAGTCGAAGCCGTGGCCGTTCGAGCCACGGAGCATTCCGCGAAGGATGTCGAGCTTCTCGGCCAGCACGCTGAACGCCTCGTGCGCGTCGACCGTGGGGCGACCTCGACCCTTGCTCGCGGTGTATTCCTTCAACGCCGACTTCAACTCGTTGGCGATCCCGATGTAGTCGACGACCAGGCCACCCTGCTTGTCCTTAAAGACCCGGTTCACCCGGGCGATGGCCTGCATCAGGTTGTGCCCCTTCATCGGCTTGTCGATGTAAAGGGTGTTGACGCAGGGCGCGTCGAAGCCGGTGAGCCACATGTCGCGGACGATCACGATCCGCAAGGGGTCGGCCGGGTCCTTGAAGCGTTTCTCCAGTCGCTTCTTCACCTGCGCGCTGTAGATGTGCGGACGAAGCAGGGCCTTGTCGCTGGCCGAGCCGGTCATCACGATCTTGATCGCGCCGAGTTCGAGGTCGGCGCTGTGCCACTCGGGGCGCAGCTTCACGATTTCGTTGTACAGGTGTACGCAGATGTCGCGGCTCATGCCGACCACCATGGCCTTGCCGAACTGTGCCTTGGCGCGTTCCTCGAAGTGCTGCACCAGGTCCGCGGCGACGCTGGCGATCCGGGGTTCCGCCCCCACGATCTTCTCCAGCGCGGCCCAGCGGCTCTTGAGCTTCGCCTGCTGACTCTCTTCTTCGTCTTCGGCCAGCTCGTCGACTTCGTCGTCGATCGTCGTCAGCTCCTCCGGCTTGAGTCCGAGCTTGGCCAGGCGCGACTCGTAGTAGATGGCGACCGTCGCACCATCCTCCTTGGCCTGCTGCATGTCGTAGACGCTGATGTAGTCGCCGAACACCGCGCGCGTGTCGCGGTCCTCACCCGACACCGGCGTGCCGGTGAAGGCGACGAACGTCGCGTGCGGCAGCGCGTCGCGCAGGTGTTGGGCGTAACCGACCTGGTAGCGATCGACGGCGCCGCCGGCCGGGGCGTATTCGACGATGTGCGCCGGCGGCTCCCCCGAGCCGGTCGTCAGGACCGTGTTCGGCCGCGGCCTGACGGTCTTGAGCTTGGCCTCGAAGCCGTATTGCGTACGGTGCGCCTCGTCGGCGATCACGACGATATTGCTGCGGTCGGACAAGATCGGGAACGTGTCCTCGTCTTCGCCCGGCATGAACTTCTGGATCGTCGCGAACACGATCCCGCCCGACGGACGATTGCCTAAAAGCGCACGCAGTTCCTGTCGCGTCGTGGCCTGCACCGGCTGCTCCCGCAGCAGATCCTGCGCGAGCGAGAACACGCCGAACAACTGGCCGTCGAGGTCGTTGCGGTCGGTGATCACGACGATGGTCGGGTTCTCCATCAGCGGTTCCTGCATGACCCGCGCCGCGAAGCACGTCATCGTGATGCTCTTGCCGCTGCCCTGCGTATGCCAGACGACGCCGCCTTTATGGGACCCGCCGGGACGCGACGCTTCGATCACCTGGGCGATCGCCGCGCGGACCGCGTGGAACTGGTGGTAGCCGGCGATCTTCTTGACGAGGCCGCCGTCGTCCTCGAACAGCACGAAGTACCGCAGGTAGTCGACAAGATAGGTCGGCGCGAGCACGCCGCGAATCAGCGTCTCCAGCTCGTTGAACTGGCCGAGCGGGTCGAGGGTGATGCCGTCGATCGTGCGCCAGGCCATGAAGCGTTCAGGATTGGCCGACAGCGAGCCGAGCAGCGCGTCTGTGCCGTCGGAAATCACCAGCACCTCGTTGTACTCGAAGATGTCCGGGATCTGCTCCTTGTAGGTCTGGATCTGGTCGAACGCCTTCCACACGTCGGCGTTCTGGTCAGCGGGGTTCTTCAACTCGATCAGCACCAGCGGCAGGCCGTTCACGAACAGAATGATGTCCGGCCGGCGGGTGTGATGGGGTCCGGTGATGGAGAACTGGTTGACCGCCAGCCACTCGTTTCGCTCCGGTGCAGTCCAGTCGACGAGCCGGACGAAGTCGCCGCGGGTTTCGCCGTCGTGCTGGTACTGCACTGGCACACCCGTGACCAACAGCCGATGAAACTGGCGGTTGGCGGCGAGCAGCACGGGCGTGCCCAGGTCCGACACCAGCTTGACCGCATCGTCTCGGGCTGCCTTCGGGACGGCGGGATTCAGTGCGGCGACCGCCTGACGCAACCGATCCAGCAGCAGCACCTGGCGGTAGTCGCTGCGCTCGGGCGTGCTGCCATCGGGCGCCAGCTCGGGTCCGTAGCGATGCTGATAGCCCACGTCGGCCAACCAGCCCAGGGCCTCCTGTTCGAGCTGGTCTTCGGTCACGTCGCGGCCTGTTGGCGGGCCTGGCCCGGCGGAGGCTGCAATACCGCATTCAACGCCACGTTGATGTAGTAGTTGCCGCGTCCGATTTTCTGCTTGCGCACGAAGCCGCCGTCGGCCAACGCGTCCAGGTACTTGGTCGCGGTGACGGGTCGGCCGGGAAGAGTCCGGGCGTGTTGATGAAGCGTTCGAGACCACTCATTAGCTCGACGATCTCCGCCGCGTCCTGGGGCGGCGTGTACACCGTCCGCCCGTCGCCGCCTTTCAGCGCCGTGCCGGGCAGCTTGCGGAACCCGGCGCTGTTGCGCTCCAGTTCGGCCTGAATCCCGATGATGTGATTGGCGGTGAGCAGGCCGCTGTCGTGCACCTGTTCGAACCCGACACGCAGCGCCTGGCGGTAGCGCAGCACCTCCTTCGCGGCCGGGTTGGCGAAGGCTTCGGGCAGCACGTCGTCCTTGAACAACTCGTCGTGCGTGGTGACGATGTTCTCGATCTCGGAGCTGTCCTTCGCCTCTTGCAGGCCCAGCGTGTTGATCAGGATGCCTTGGTTGGGGATCGAAGCCGCGATGCCTTTCAACTCGGCCAGCGCCCGGCCGCTGGTGGCCAGCCGCTTGAGGATGGCCGGCGCGTCGAAGCGGGCCGGATTCAACTGTTCGAGCGGGGCGATCGCGGGCATGATCGGACGCGGAAGAGCCGGCGGTTCCGTAACGTGTATAGAAAACGTGATTTTCTATGCATGTCGGGTCTCATGTGCATAGAAATCTCGAATTCTTTGACGGCGAGCGCCCTGAGGTCCAGGAAACAACAGGGGCGTCCGTCCAGCTCAGTGAGTGGCTCCCGATCGGCACCGACGACGACTTCATCGGTGAGCCCTGCCGTCGATGCGGTTCGGCTTCCGGAAGGCGTAGTTGGCCGGATATCAGGCGGGGGGAGCGCGGTGGATGGGTTGTCGGCTCGCGGGCGATGCGCTGGAGCAGCGCCTGGGCGGTCGTGCCGGTGCGAATGGCGGCAAACAGCGCCTCGCCGACCGCGCCGGTGACTCTGTACTTGGTCGCCGGCGGCACCGCAGGGCTCATTAATGGAACCGACGTCGGTGCCGATAGAGCGTCGTCACCCTCGCCCCCTTGCCACTGCTCGGAACCGCATGACGTCGCTCGCCCATTACCTACTTGCCGTCTCTCTCGCTGGCGTGCCCGTCGTTGCGTCCGCCGACGTGTATCGGTGCGCCGTCAACGGGCAGACCACCTATTCCGACCGACCTTGCGGCGGACAGGCGGTTCTGGTCAAAGACCACGGTGCCGCCTCCAGGCCATCCGTAACAGAGTCGGCATCGAAGACGGCGTACAGCGACGCAATACGCTCGCGTGTAACCGCCGCGATCAATGAGGGTGACCTGATTCGAGCCGGCGCCATGGCCGAGACCGCCGAACAGAAGGGATGGGTCCGCGACGCCGAGCGGGAAAGAGCTTCTGATGCTGCTGCAATCCGCGCGGAGGTCGATCGGAAGAGGCAGATTCAAGCGACGCTTGCGCCCAGAACCTGCCGTGGTGTCTCCGTCAACATCGGCAGCGGCATCAGTTCAAATCGGCAGACTTGCAGCAGCGACTGAAATTCGCGCCGGCGACAAGATCTGGCCGATGCAGGAGCAAGTTTATCTTTGAAGAGTTCTGTTGGAAGGCCAACAAGAATGTTGGCGGTGCCCTTAGAAACGATCGAAGGATTAGCTGGCGGACGAGGGTGTCCGCGTGAGTTGATCTTTGACGTGCGCTCATCAGCGCCGATTTCCTTGCGAGAAGCACCGCATTGCCTCAAACTCTTTAGGCCGCATCAGTGTGTTTTGGAACAATCATTGGCTTTGTGACGAGCCTTCCGCCTTCAATCATCACTTGAATGACTTGCTCTCCCGGTTTACCTTGGTGTGCAACTATCGCGGCTTGAAACACGATGCACATACCGATCAGCCATCGAAAATCGATGGCGATGTTCGTTGGCTTGTTGTCGACCTTTTGAAAGGGATAACGCATCTCAACAGCAAGTTCTGCGTTCTTTTAAGAACCGCATTCAGGTCAAGCCGCAAGTCTTCAAGTCGAAGGGCGGGTACCTGATTTACAAAAACTTGTTGTAATATGCAGGGGTCGCCGGATAGGCTCTGCCGGATAGGCTCTGCATAGCGTTGAGAACGGAAACCCGGGATGGGGAATGTTGAGGACAGGATGGCTCGGGCCAAAGCAGCGGCCGGCGGGCGACGGCGTGTACGAAATACTCGTGTGGTTTGGGGACGAGCCGTTCGAGGCGGCGGCGATCGAATTCGCACGCTGGCACGACGCGGCGTGGCACTGGAAGAACGACGACGAGCCAAATGCCACGCTCACCCCGGACATGGCGTGGCGCGGGCTGACAGAGGAACGATTATGAACGGGACAGCGCGGGTGTGCATCTGACAATCAAGGAGCTGGCCGAACGCTGGTCGGTCTCGCCCGGCTCGCTTCAGGTGATGCGAACGAGGGGGAATGGTCCGCCTAATCAAGATGTCGAAGAAGAGAGTCGTCCTGTACCCGCTGGACGAGATCGAGGCGTTCGAACAGGCGCGAAAGGTGAGCCACACGGCTGCGTCGCCGACGCTTGCCAGTCGATCCGAAGAGCGATGAAGCTACGACCGACGCCGCGTTTTCTTTGTACGGACTGCCCGACGGTTTCGAGTTCCACATGCAGCCGGACGGGCTCGAAATCTGCACGGGTGCTTCGCGGATTTTAGGAGGGGAAAAGCGCAGATTGGTGATTAGCACCTTTCAGTCTGGCGACTGAGGCGCCTGTCCCGAGTGTCCCGCGAGTGTATCGCGAACGATTGTTCACCTAACTGACGGGCGCCGCACCCGCGCAGCGGATGCTCGCTCCGGTGAATACATTTGAAGCAGTTGAGACGCCAGAGCGGCAGTGGTCTTCCTCCTCAAATTGCCGTCGCTGTCGTCGATGGTAGCGATGACCTGAACGGCCATACCAACGGCGTTGATCCGTTCGAGCACCGTTACATAGTCCTTCGACTGCGCGAGCACCGAACGGTACACAAGCAAGAAGGACCCTCCGATGAAAGTTATCAAGACGCCCGATGTTGACGACGCAATCGTGACGTAATCAGCATTACGTCCATAGATGGCTTGCGCGAGTCCGTAAACGACGAGAACGAAACCTGCTGTCATGACCACGATAGTCAGGCGAAAGATTGACCGAAGGTGAGAAAGGTTGCGCTCCAAGTAGCTCTCCAACGTGCGCCGCGCCAGTTCCCAAGCTGCCTGCGGCTTTTCGGGATTGGCCGCCACATTTTGCTCAGCAAGCGCGACCTTGGCGTCCGTCGCCGCCAAGCGTGCCCGTTCCGATCGAGCCGCTAGGAAAAATCCAACGACGCTACTAACTACAGCAAGTACTGCCCCAGTGGTCGTTGTCAGAATTTCCAGTTCCATGACAGTCGTCCTTGGGGGTGAGGGAAGGGGTAAAAATGAAAAAAGCCCATAAGGGCTTGATTCATTGATATCGTGGCGGAGAGGGTGGGATTCGAACCCACGGTACGTTTACACGTACGCCTGATTTCGAGTCAGGTACATTCGACCACTCTGCCACCTCTCCGTTTGCCCGGGGGCGTGGTGCGAAAGAGGCGCGATTCTAGCATCGCGCCGGGCGCCGCGAGGCGCGCGCGTCGTCAGGACGCGACCCGGCGGGCGCCGTTGAAACGGGCGGTCCAGTAGCTCTGCGTCATGTCGTCGACGCGGACCGCGCCGCCGGCGGACGGGGCGTGGATGAAGCGGTTGTTGCCGAGGTAGATGCCGACGTGCGAGAACGTCTTTCGCAGCGTCTTGTAGAAGACGAGGTCGCCGGGCTTCAGCTCGCTGCGGTCGACCCGCGAGCCGATGCGGCTGATCTCTTCGGCGCGGCGCGGCAGGTCGAGGCCGAGCGCGGTCGAGAAGACGTAGCGCACCATGCCGCTGCAGTCGAAGCCCGACGTCGGCGAGCTGCCGCCGAGGCGATAGCCGATGCCGAGGAGGCCGAGCGCGCCGACGACCAGCGTGCCCGCGGTCGTGCCGCCGGCGGGCTGCGCGGGATTCATGTGGGCTTCTTCCGCATCGGCCTCGGCGATGGCCGCCTCGGTCTTCGGCGTCTTCGTGCCGAACCAGCTCGCGAAGAGGCTCCGCGTCGGGGGCGCCGCGACGGCCACGTTGTCGGCCGAGGGGTCGACGTCGTCCGCGTAACACGCGGGGACGACCAGGAACGAGAACGTGGCGAAGAGGGCGGCGACAGCGGTCTTGGGTAGGCGCATGCCCCGGAAGGTAGTCCATCCGCGGCGCACCTGTCAAAAAGAAGCTTACGGACTCTTGCTTTTCGGGGCTGACTAAGGCCGGAACTCTCGCGGACAGCGGCCGGCTGTAAGCTGACAGCGTTCAAAGCATTCGCCCCGCTGTCCCTGACGTTCTTGTCCGACCGATCGATGGATCCCTATACCACCCTCCATCGCCAGAGCGTCGACGACCCCGACACGTTCTGGCGGCGCGAGGCGACGGCGATCGCGTGGAATCGACCGTTCGACCGCGTGCTCGACGACAGCCGCGCGCCGCTGCTCCGCTGGTTCGTCGGCGGCACGACCAACCTGTGCCACAACGCGGTCGACCGCCACCTGGCGACCCGTGCGGACCAGGCCGCGCTGATCCACGTGTCGACCGAGACCGGCAGCGAGACGACGTTTACCTATCGCGACCTGTTCGCCGAGGTCAACCGGGTCGCGGCGATGCTGGTCGCCGAGGGCGTCGGGCGCGGCGACCGGGTGCTGATCTACATGCCGATGGTCCCCGAGGCGGTGTTCGCGATGCTGGCGTGCGTGCGCATCGGGGCGATCCACTCGGTCGTCTTCGGCGGCTTCGCGTCGTCCAGCCTCGCGACGCGGATCGACGACGCGCGGCCGGTCGTCGTCCTGTCGGCCGACGCAGGGTCGCGCGCCGGCAAGGTGATCGCGTACAAGCCGCTGCTCGACGCCGCGCTCGACCTGGCGACCCACAAGCCGCGGCGCGTCGTGATCCACGACCGCGGCCTCGCGCCGATCGCCCGGGTCGACGGGCGGGATCTCGACTGGGCGACGTGCCGCGCGTCGCACATCGACGCGCGCGTGCCGTGCGCGTGGCTCGAGTCGAACGAGCCGAGCTACATCCTCTACACCAGCGGCACGACCGGCATCCCGAAGGGCGTGCAGCGCGACACCGGCGGCCACGCGGTCGCGCTCGCCGCGTCGATGAAGTACATCTTCGACCCGGCCGGTGCCTGCGGCACGGTCGATGCCGTGTCGGGCCGCCGCACGATGTTCTCGGCGAGCGACATCGGCTGGGTGGTCGGTCACTGCTACATCGTCTACGCGCCGCTGCTGGTCGGCATGGCGACCGTGCTGTACGAAGGGACGCCGGTCCGCGGGATGGACGGCGAGGCCGATCCGGGCATCTGGTGGCGGCTCGTCGAGAAGCATCGCGTCAACGCGATGTTCACCGCGCCGACCGCGATCCGCGTGCTGAAGAAGCACGACCCGGCGCACCTGACGCGCCACGACCTGTCGTCGCTCGACGCGCTGTTCCTCGCCGGCGAGCCGCTCGACGAACCGACCGCGCGCTGGATCGCCGACGGCATCGGCAAGCCGATCCTCGACAACTACTGGCAGACCGAGACCGGCTGGCCGATGCTGGCCGTGCAGCGCGGCGTCGATCCGGCAATGGCGACGCGCTTCGGCAGTCCCGGAAAGCCGGTGCTCGGCTACCAGCTCAAGCTGCTCGACGAGACGACGCACGACGAGGTCGGCGCGAACCGGAAGGGCGTGCTGGTCGCCGAAGGGCCGTTGCCGCCGGGGTGCATGTCGACCGTCTGGGGCGACGACGCGCGCTTCGTCGCGACCTACTGGTCGCTCCGCGACGACCGGAGCGTCTACTCGACGTTCGACTGGGGCATCCGCGACGACGACGGCTACTGGTTCATCCTCGGGCGGACCGACGACGTCATCAACGTCGCCGGCCACCGGCTCGGCACGCGCGAGATCGAGGAGAGCATCAGCGGGCATCCGGCGATCGCGGAGACCGCGGTCGTCGGTGTCGCCGATGCGCTGAAGGGGCAGGTCGCGATCGCCTTCGCGATCGCGCGCGACCCCGCCGCGGTCGCGACACCGGAAGATCGCCGGCGTCTCGAAGGCGAGGTGATGGCGACGGTCGATCGCAGCCTCGGCGCGCTGGCCCGCCCGAACCGCGTGCTGTTCGTCACCGCGTTGCCGAAGACGCGGTCGGGCAAGATGCTGCGGCGCGCGCTGCAGGCGGTCTGCGAGGGTCGCGACGCGGGCGACCTGACGACGATCGAGGACCCGAGCGCGCTCGACCAGGTGCGCGACGCGCTGAACCCGGGCTGAAGCCGCTATCCTCTCGGTCGTCCTGAACCGTCCATCGCCCCGTCATCCACGCCCATGCAGACCCGTTCGTACCTGACCCTCGACGACATCAAGAAGATCGCCGCGGCCGCCGAAGCCGAGGCGACCGCCAACCAGTGGGCCGTGACGATCGCGATCTGCGACGACGGCGGCCATCTGCTGTGGTTGCAGCGGCTCGACGGCTGCCCGCCGATCTCGGCCGCGATCGCGCCCGAGAAGGCGCGCACGGCGGCGCTCGGCCGGCGGCCGAGCAAGGCCTACGAGGACGTCATCAACAACGGTCGCACGTCGTTCCTGTCGGTGCCGTTGATCCAGGCCATGCTCGAAGGCGGCGAGCCGATCGTCGTCGACGGCCACACGGTCGGCGCGGTCGGGGTGTCGGGCGTGAAGTCGTCCGAGGACGCGCAGATCGCGCGCGCCGGAATCGCCGCGCTGACCTGATGTTCGACGGGCGCCGGTCCGGCCGCGGTGGCTGACGCGAGTCGTCGACGATGTCGGACCTCGTGGTGTTCGGCTTCTGGACGAAGAAGCTCGTCGCCGCCCTAATGCTGTTGCCGTGCGGTCCGCTGCTCGCGATCGCCTGCGGGCTCTGGCTCGCTCGCCGTCGACGGCGCTTCGGCCATGCGCTGATCGCGACCGGTCTCGTCGTGCTCGTCGCGTTCTCGTTGCCGATCGTCGCCAACGCGATCGGCCGGGCGAGCGAGAGCGACTTCCCGCCGCTCGGTCCCGACGTGCCGTTGCCGCCGAATACGGCGATCGTCGTGCTCGGCGGCGGGGTCCAGCAGGGCGCGACCGACTACGGCGGCGAGACCGTCAACGCCGTCACGCTGGTGCGCCTGCGCAGCGCGGCCCGTCTCGCGGCGCGCACCGGGCTGCCCGTGCTGGTGAGCGGCGGCACGCTGCCGGGCAATCGCGCGTCCGAGGGCGACGAGATGGCCGCGTCGATGGACCGCGACTTCCATACGCCGGTGCGCTGGATCGAAAAGCAGTCGATCGACACGCCGGACAATGCGCGCCTGTCGGTGCCGATCCTCGCCGGCGCCGGGATCCGCACCGCGATCCTGGTGACCGATGTCGATCACATGCAGCGCGCGCGCCGGTCGTTCGAGGCGGCCGGCATGCCGGTGATCCCGGCGCCGACCGACTACTACGCGAACGCGCCGCTGACCCTGCTGTCCTTCGTCCCGAACACCGGCGCGTTGCGCCGTTCGGCCTGGTCGATCCACGAACGCGCGGGGCTGCTGTGGCAGCGCCTGCGCGGCTGACGCTCAAAAAACTCGAGGAAAAACAAACGCGATGAACACCACCTCCACATCGAACACGCGCAGCGAGCGCGACAGCTTCGGACCGATCGACGTCCCGGCCGACCGCCTGTGGGGCGCGCAGACGCAGCGCTCGATCGGCAACTTCGACATCTCCGGCGAACGCATGCCGCTCGAGATCGTGCAGGCGCTGGTCCGCATCAAGCGCGCATCGGCGGTCGTCAATCACCGCCTCGGTACGCTGGCCGAAGACAAGAGCCAGGCGATCGTCGCGGCGGCCGACGAGGTGCTCGCGGGTCGACATCCGGACGAGTTCCCGCTGCTGGTCTGGCAGACCGGCTCCGGGACGCAGACCAACATGAACGTCAACGAGGTGGTGGCCAACCGGGCGAGCGAGTTGATGGGTGGCCCGCGCGGCGACGCACGTCTGGTGCATCCGAACGACGACGTCAACCGCAGCCAGTCGTCGAACGACGTCTTCCCGACCGCGATGAACGTCGCCGCGGCCGACGGCATCGTGCAGCGTCTGCTGCCGTCGCTCGCGGTGCTGCGCGAGACGCTGTCGAACAAATCCGTTGCATTCGCAACGATCGTCAAGATCGGCCGGACGCATCTGCAGGACGCGACGCCGCTGACGCTCGGGCAGGAGTTCTCGGGCTATGTCGCGCAACTCGACCAGGGCCGTCGCCATCTCGAGGCGGCGCTGCCGCATCTGTGCGAGCTCGCGCTCGGCGGCACCGCGGTCGGCACCGGTCTCAATGCGCCGAAGGGTTACGCGGCGGACGTGGCCGCCGAACTCGCGCGTCTCACCGGCCTGCCGCTCGTGACGGCGCCGAACAAGTTCGAGGCGATGGCGGGGGCCGACGCGATCGTGCATGGCCACGGCGCGCTGAAGACGCTGGCCGCGAGCCTGTTCAAGATCGCGAACGACGTGCGCTGGCTCGCGAGCGGGCCGCGTTCAGGACTGGGCGAATTGTCGATTCCCGAGAACGAGCCGGGCTCGTCGATCATGCCGGGCAAGGTCAATCCGACGCAGTGCGAGGCGCTGACGATGGCCTGCGCGCAGGTGTTCGGCAACGACGCGGCGATCAACGTCGGCGGCGCGTCCGGCAACTTCGAGCTCAACGTCTACCGGCCGATGATCGCGTACAACATGATGCAGAGCATCCGGCTCCTCGGCGATGGCATGCGCAGCTTCAACGATCACTGCGCCGTCGGCATCGAGCCGAACCGCGAACGCATCGCCGAGCTGGTCTCGAACTCGCTGATGCTGGTCACCGCGCTGAACCCGCACATCGGCTACGACAAGTCGGCGAGCATCGCGAAGAAGGCGCACAAGGAAGGGACGAGCCTCCGCGATGCCGCGGTCGCGAGCGGCTATCTCACGGCCGACGAGTTCGACGCGTGGGTGAAGCCGGAGGCGATGGTCGGATGAAGTGTGGCCGATGCAAGGATCGCGCATGAATCTCGATGCGCTGCATCGGCCGATCGAGACCGGGCGTCTGCTGCTCCGCTGGCTCGACGCGAGCGACCTCGCCGGGCTCGCGGCGGTCCATGGCGACGACGTCGTCACGCGCTTCATCCCGTCGATCACGTGGCGCTCGCACGACGACGCGCTCGACTGGCTCGCGCGTCACGTCGCGCTGCACGAGGAAGGCAGGGTGCGACGCTGGGCCGTCATCGAGAAGGACGGCGAGCGGCGCGTCGGCGATTGCATGCTGTTCAACTTCGATGCGACGTCGTCGCGCGCCGAGCTCGGCTTCGTGCTCGGCCGGCGCGACTGGGGCCGCGGCGTGATGTCCGAGGCGGTCGGCGCGCTGCTGACCGCGGCGTTCGACACGATGCGCCTGCGGCGGATCGAGGCGCATGTCGACCCGCTGAACGCCCCGTCGGACCGGCTGTTGCGAAAGCTCGGCTTCGTGCACGAGGGGCTGCTTCGGCAGCGCTCGGTGATGAAGGGCAAGGTGGTCGACTCGAACGTCTACGGGCTGCTGCGCGTCGACTGGGAAGCGGCCTCGGCCGCACGGTTCGACGCATCGAAGGTCGTGCAATGAGCGACGCGGCGTTGGTCGGCGCCCGGGACCGGCGCGGCGCTCACGGCTTCGGCGACAGGATCGCGGTCAGTCGGTCCGGCGTGCCGTCGATGCGGACCAGGTGCGGATAACGCGGTCCGTCGCGGTAGTCGATGCGCACCGTCCGGTAGTAGTCGCCGCTCTTGACGATCAGCTCGATCGGCTGCTTTCCGTCGCGATTGGCGACGATGCTTTCCTTCAGCAGCTCGGCGGTGTAGCTGCGGCCGTTGACCGCGACGATCGTCGTGCGTCCGGTCAGCCCGGCCTTGAAGCCCGGGCCGTTCCAGCGCAGGTTCGTGATGCGGCTACCGCCGTTTCGTCCGCCGTCGGTCGTCACGTCGAAGCCGAGCGAGTACGCGAAGTTGACGACGCGTC
>CAXTDA010000005.1:0-31648 GCA_964242935.1 uncultured Burkholderiaceae bacterium
GATGAGTGGCATCCTGATCGGCGTCTTCGGCATGCCGGCCGACATCGTCCTCGGGCGCATGGTGCCCGGCACCGCGATCGGCGTGCTGATCGGCGACGCGATCTACACGTGGCTCGCGTTCCGGCTCGCGGCGAAGGAGCGCCGCCACGACGTCTGTGCGATGCCGCTCGGGATCGACACGCCGTCGATGTTCGCGCTGTCGTTCGGCGTGGTGGGCCCGGCCTTCCTGCAACACCAGGACGCGAACGAGGCGTGGGCGGTCGGCATGGCGGTGCTGGTGCTGATGGGCATCGCCAAGGTGATCGCCGCGTTCTTCGGCGAGACGATCCGACGCATCCTGCCGAAGACCGCGTTGCTCGGCGCGATCAGCGCGGTCGGCGTGGCGCTGATCATGTTCTTCCCGTTCCAGAAGATCATGGCGGAGCCGGTCGGCGGCTTCGTCGCGCTCGGCGTGGTGCTGCTGACGCTGGTCGGCGGCATCCGGTTGCCGGGGAACGTGCCGGCGGTGGTCGCATCGGTGGTCGCGGGACTCGCCGCCTATTACCTCGGGAAGGAAATCGGCTACCAGCCGCCCGCGATCCCGTCGGCCGGCGGCAGCTTCGGCCTCCACCTGCCGCTGCCGAGCCTCGTCTTCCTCGACGGCCTCGACCTCGCGTGGAAGTACGTGCCGCTCGCGATCCCCGCCGCGTTCCTGACGGTCGTCGGCGGCATCGACGTCAGCGAGTCGGCGGCGCTCGCTGGCGACCGCTACGCGACGCGGACGGTACTGCTGGTCGAGGGCATCTCGACGCTCGGCGCGGCGCTTTGCGGCGGCGTCGTGCAGAACACGCCGTACATCGGCCACCCCGCGTACAAGCGGATGGGGAGCCGCGCCGCGTACACGCTGGCGACCGGCCTGTTCATCTCGATCGGCGCCGCGACCGGGCTGATCGGCGTGCTGATCTCGGCGCTGCCCGAGTCGATCGTCGTGCCGATCCTGGTCTACGTCGGCCTCGAGATGAGCGCGCAGGCCGTCCACGAGTCGGAGCCGAAGCACGTGAAGGCGATCGCGCTCGCGCTGATCCCGGTGATCGCGAACCTCGTCAACATCGAGATGGGCGGCGTGCTCGGCGCGGCCCGCGTCGACGTGTCGGCGCTGCCGCTCGACACGCGGAACAACCTCACGGTGCTGACGATGCTTGGCAACGGCTTCATCGTCACCGCGATGATCTGGGCGACGTGGCTGGTGTGGATCATCGACCGCCGGATGGTCGCGGCGGCGTGGCTCTGCGTCGTCGCGGCCGCGCTGACGCTGGTCGGACTGATCCACTCGCCGTTCCCCGATGGCCGGCTGTTCATCCCCGGCACCGCGACGCCGCGGCTGGTGTTCGCGCTCGCAGCCGGCTACGTGCTGCTCGGCGCGCTTTGCGCGGCGCTGGTTCGGTCGTCGGCGACGGCTGCCGAACGCGAAGGGCGCGCGGTGGCGACTTGATCGCGAACGACGAGGAGGAAGACAGTCAGCCGTTTTCGGCCGCCGCGGCGATCATGATTGCCGCCTTCTCCGCGATCATGATCGTCGGCGAGCACGTGTTGCCGACGTGATGTTCGGCATGATCGCCGAGTCGACCACGCGCAGCCTCGCGATCCCGTGCACCCGCAGCTCCGCGTCGACCACCGCCTGCGGATCGAGGGCCGGCCCCATCTTGCAGGTGCCGACCGGATGGAAGATCGTGGTGCCGATGTTGCCGGCGGCCGTCGCGAGCTCTTCGTCGGTCTCGAACTCGGTGCCCGGCAGGAACTCGGTCGGTGCGTAGCGCCGCAGCGCCGGCTGCGACACGATGCGGCGCGTGAGCCGGATCGAATCCGCGGCCACCTTGCGGTCGGCTTCGGCGGTGAGGTAGTTCGGCGCGATCCGCGGCGCCGTCGTCGGGTCCGGCGACACGATGTGCACGCCGCCGCGCGAAACCGGCTGCAGGTTGCAGACCGAGGCCGTGAAGGCGGGGAACGTGTGCAGCGGCGACCCGAAGCGGTCGAGCGACAGCGGCTGCACGTGATACTCCACGTTCGGATACGGCTGGTCGGGCGCGCTTCGTGCGAACGCCCCGAGCTGGCTCGGCGCCATCGCCATCGGACCGCGTTGCATCGTGATGTACTGCAGGCCCATCCAGGCCTTGCCGTGCCACGCACTGGCCATCGTGTTCAGCGTCTTCGCCTTCGTCAGCTTGTAGGCCATCCGCAGCTGCAGGTGGTCCTGGAGGTTCTCGCCGACGCCGCGCAGCGCATGACGGACCGCGACCCCCGCGGCCTGCAACCGCTCGGGCGCCCCGATGCCGGCGCGTTCGAGCAGCGCCGGCGAACCGATCGAACCGGCGCACAGGATCGTCTCGGCGCGAGCGCGCACCTGGAACTCCACCGCCCGCTGGCGGAACGTGACGCCGACGCAGGTCAGCCCTTCGAAGTCGAGCCGCGTGTCGAGCGCCTCGGTGACGACGACCAGGTTGGCGCGCTCGTGACGCCCCTTGATCAGCGGATGGAGGAACGCCTTCGACGCGTTCCAGCGAATCCCGCGCTTCTGGTTGACCTCGAAGTAGCCGCAGCCGTAGTTGTCGCCACGGTTGAAGTCGTCGGTGCGCGGGATGCCGGCCTCGGCTGCCGCGTCGCGGAACGCATCGAGGATGTCCCAGTGCAGGCGTTGCTTCTCGACCCGCCACTCGCCGCCGTGTCCGTGGAAACGCGCGCGCTCGCGGCGCACGTCGTCGGGCTCCGCGTCGCGGCGTCGCGGCGCGTCGTCGAGCCCCCAGTGGCTCTCGCTCTTCCGGAACAGCGGCAGCACCTCGTCCCAGGTCCATCCCGGATTCCCGGCGGCGGCCCACCCGTCGTAATCGTGCCGCTGGCCCCGCATGTAGATCATCCCGTTGATGGACGACGAGCCGCCGAGCACCTTGCCGCGCGGATAGATCAGCGCGCGTCCGTTCAGTCCGGCCTCGGCCTCGGTGCGGAAGCGCCAGTCGGTCCGCGGGTTGTCAATGCAGTAGAGGTAGCCGACCGGGATGTGGATCCACGCGTAGTCGTCCATGCCGCCGGCTTCGACGACGAGCACGGATACGCGCTGATCGGCGGAGAGTCGATTGGCGAGCACACATCCCGCGGTGCCCGCGCCAACGATGATGTAGTCGAACGTGCTGGTGGTGGTCATGTCGTTCGCATCGAGACAGGCCTTGCATGAACTGCCAGCCGAAATCATAGCGGCGCCGAGTGTGACCTGCCCCGACCAGGGTTCCAACGTGTCGCCGCTTTGCTGTCTGTCAGTCGCTTGTGCGATCGAGCCAGGAGCGGAGCAACGCGGTGTCGTCGCACGGTCGTTCCCGCTAGCGATGCACTCGTTCGGCCGCTGGGACAGAGGCCGATCCTCTGGGCCTTTAGTTCATGGGATGCGTATCGGTTTCGAGTCACCATGCAGATGTTCGAGCACGTTCATCGGCAGTGATTCTGACGTTAAGAAGGCAGGTACCGGGTCAGAAGGCGGCACGTCACATTGTGCGTTGGTGCGATTCAGGTCCAGCGCACGAAGCACTCCGATTCGAAGATGACCAAGGCAGAAGCACTGTCGATGACCGTAGACCGGCTACGGCTACCTGCACGTCGCGACGTCGGTGATCGGCATCGACCCCGACGCCCTGGGGACGCAGCCGCTGCTGGCCTTCGTCGAGAAGCCGCCGCTCGCGGTGGCGCGTGAATATCTCGAAGGCGGCCGCCACCTGTGGAACAGCGGCATCTTCCTGATGCGCGCGACGGTCTGGCTGAAGGCGCTCGCGCAACTCGCGCCGGAGATGCATGCGGCCTGCGACGCGGCGATGCGCTCCGGCGCGGTCGATCGCGACTTCGTTCGCATCGGCCGCGACGCGTTCGCGGCCTGCCCGTCCGACTCGATCGACTACGCGGTGATGGAGAAGCTCGAAGGCGCGACGGAGCTCGGCATCCCCGGCGTCGTGGTCCCGCTGTCGGCCGGCTGGTCGGACGTCGGCGCGTGGGACGCGGTGTGGGCGTCGGCGACGAAGGACGACGACGGCAACTCGGTGCAGGGCGACGCGATGCTCGAAGACACGCGGAACAGCCTCGTCATCACCGAGGGGCGCCTGGTCGCCTGCCTCGGGCTCGACGACATGATCGTGATCGAGACGCCCGACGCGGTGCTGGTCGCCCGGAAGGACCGCACCCAGGACATCAAGAAGATCGTCAATCGCCTGAAGGCCGAGTCGCGCCCGCACGCCGACAACCACCGCAAGGTGCATCGCCCGTGGGGCTACTACGACTCGATCGACAACGGCTCGCGCTTCCAGGTCAAGCGCATCGTCGTGAAGCCGGGCGCGAGCCTGTCGCTGCAGATGCACCACCATCGCGCCGAGCACTGGATCGTCGTGCAGGGGACGGCGAAGGTGACGCGCGGCGACGAGATCATCATGCTGGCCGAGAACCAGTCCACCTACATCCCGCTCGGCACGGTGCACCGGCTGGAGAACCCGGGCCGCATCGACCTCGAGATGATCGAGGTGCAGTCGGGGACTTATCTCGGCGAAGACGACATCGTGCGGCTGGAGGACAACTACGGGCGGCTGCACGCGGTGTCGGGGGCGCAGGCGGCCTGACCGCGAGCGCTCGTACAGATGTCAACGGCCACCAAGCCGCGCGTTTGCGAGCTCACGAATCGCTTTGTCCGTTGCGCATGTGCCCGGCTCGGGCGCGGCCGGTGAAAGTGCCCTGCATCAATGAGCGGATCCTCTGCCGTTCACGGACCCGTGCTCGTCTCGGCAATTTCGAAGAGCGAGCCGGATCGCGCGCACGAATGGCGAAGCCGCCGACGCATTCGGTGCGTGCAACGTTCGAATATGGAATGTCATGACCACGAACGTCGCGCTGATCGTCATCTATAACCACAAGTACGACAAGAACATCGAGGTCGTGGAGCGCATTTATCGGGAACGATTCAGCGTCATCTATCACCTCGTTCCCTTCTACACCGGCACGAAGGCCAACGTCATCCCGGTCTACGAGACGTCCTATTGCTTCCAGGGTTACGTCGCTCAGGGTTTCAAACACTTCGAGGGCCGATATAAGCACTACTTCTTCGTCGCGGACGACATGGTTCTCAATCCGTCCATCAACGAAGGTAACTACGCGACCGTCTTCCAACTCGACGACGCATCAGGATTCCTGCCCGAACTCCAGTCGATGCCGGAGGACCGTTGGCCGCACAACCGCGCGGCGGTCACATATGATCCCTATCGGCCCGGGGTGGAGATCAGGAACGAGATCCCGCCACCGGCGGTCGCGAAGACGATCATCGACGGGCTGAAAATCCGTAATGGATCCTACTCGATCCGGAACACGTACTTCGGCAATGGCGACTTCGGCATCCGCAACCTCATTCGGCAAGCGATCCGAATTGCCTACGACAAGGTCGTGTTGAAGACAAACTATCGAGCTTCGAAGTATCCGTTCGTCCTTTCTTATTCGGACATCTTCATTGTCTCGGCGGTCAACGCACCGGCGTTCGTCCACTACTGCGGCGTCTTCGCAGCGACCGACCTGTGGGTCGAACTCGCCATTCCCACGGCTTTGGCACTGACCGGCGAGAAGATCCGGGTTCAGTCGGAACTCACGCTTCAGGGAAGGCCTTTATGGACCGTGGATGATCACAAACTGCTCGACGACTTCGGTTATCGACTCAAGGATTTGCTGGAGCGGTTTCCGAAAGACTACATTTATCTGCATCCAATCAAATTGTCGAAATGGAATGTCGAAATGTGACCGATCGTTCGATGTTCCATGAGCCTCGCGCGACCGTCGACGACCGTTCCAATCGCAAGCGAAATTATCAAGGCGTCCGCCTGCCTCCAGAAAGTCCAGACATGAACACGAAACGTTTCGTCATCCTCGGTGCGGGTCCAAGCGGCCTGACCGTCGCTCACAAATTGATCGATGCGGGCGTACCGCGAGACGAAGTGGTCGTCATCGAAAAGCAGAGCGTCGCCGGGGGGCTGTGCCGGTCGGAGGATGTCGACGGCGCTCCGCTCGACATCGGCGGCGGTCATTTCCTCGACGTGCGCAAGCAGGCCGTGCTCGACTTCGTCTTTCGCTTCATGCCGAAAAGCGAATGGACCCTGTTCGAGCGGATTTCCAAGATTCGCCTGCGCGACCAGGAGATCGACCACCCGCTCGAGTCCAACCTGTGGCAGTTCACGAAGGAAGTCCAGGTCGACTATTTGGAAGCAATCGCGCAGGCTGGCTGCGTGCGCGGCGAACCCATGCCGGAGGCGTTCTCTGACTGGATCCACTGGAAACTGGGCAACCGTATCGCGCACGAATACATGTTGCCCTACAACCGGAAGATCTGGTCGATCGATCCGAACGAACTCGGCACCTACTGGTTGTACAAGCTACCGGACGTCTCGTTTCGCGACACGCTGCGAAGCTGTCTCGAGGGCAAGCCCTTCGGTGCGCTGCCGGCTCATGGTCAGTTTTACTACCCGAGGAGTCACGGGTACGGGGAAGTCTGGCGGCGTATGGGAAAAGCGCTCGGCGACAGTCTGATACTCGATTGTCCCGTCGCGTCGGTCGATCTTTCGACGCTGACCGTCAACGGCCAATGGCGCGCCGGGACGCTCGTCAATACGATCCCGTGGACGCTGTGGCCGTCGTTCAGCGACGTACCTGCGGACGTGGTGGAACAGATCGGCAAGCTCGTAAACGTCCCGATCGACGTCGATTATGTCGGCGAGACACTGCCGAGTGACGCGCATTGGATCTATGAGCCGCGTGAATCACTGCCGTACCACCGCCAACTGCTGCGCGCTAATTTCTGCAGCGGGGCCCGAGGTCACTGGACCGAGGCAAACGCGACCCGTTCCCCGCCGTCGGCCGCGTTCCGGCATCGCAACGAGTTTGCCTATCCGGTCAACACGATCGGCAAGCCCGAGGCGATTGCCTCGATCACCGAGTGGGCGGCAACGAAGCACATCGCGTCCGTCGGTCGCTGGGGCCGCTGGGAACACATGAACTCCGATATCGCGGTGGCGGAGGCGATGACGGCGGCCGAAGAACTCGTCGCGTCGGAATCCTTCGCCTGAGGACAGCCACGCCGGCGACGCGCTCGTCCGCTGCGCGTCCGGACGATCTTCGATCGCACGTACTTCGGGGTGCGACCGTCCGCCGATCGAGGTTAGTCGTGACCTTCAATTTTCTGCAGGGGAATGAATGAACATCGCGCTGATCGGGTGTGGGTATGTCGCGGACTATTATGTCTCGACGCTCAAGCTGCATCCCGAGCTCAAGGTCATGGGGGTCACCGACTTGAATGACACGCGAGCAGTCGCTCTTTCGCAGGCGCACGGGTTCCATCGGTATCCAGGTGTTCAAGAGCTGCTTGCAGACGGTCGCGTGCAGCTCGTCCTGAATCTCACCAATCCACGCTCGCACTATGAAATCTCCAAGAAGGCGCTCGACGCAGGAAAGCACGTCTACTCCGAAAAGCCGTTATCGATGCGGATGTCGGAGGCCGTCGATCTGGTAGAAACCGCGGAACGGCACGAGCTAGAAATCAGTAGCGCGCCTTGCAGCGTGCTTGGAGAGACGGCCCAAACACTATGGCATCAGATCAGACGACAGGCGGTTGGCCCGATACGGGCTGTATATGCGGAGATGGACGATGGAATGGTTCATCGTATGCCGTACGCCAAGTGGAAGTCGCTGGGCGGCCACCCGTGGCCCTATCGGGACGAGTTCGAGGTGGGATGCACCGTGGAACACGCCGGCTATTACCTCACGTGGCTAGCGGCGTGGTTCGGGCCGGCGAGTCGCATCGCTGCACTCGCGGCCGTACAGGTGCCGGAAAAGGTTGCCGGCGAGAAAATTGAAAGCGGCCCGGATTTGACGGTCGCATGCGTTCAATTCGTTTCGGGTGTCGTTGCCCGGCTGACGTGCAGCATCATCGCGCCGCACGACCATTCGCTGCGAGTCATCGGAGACGAAGGCGTGCTGGCGACGACGGACTGCTGGAACTATCGTTCTCCCGTGACCAGCCGACGAATGATCACCATCCGGCGAAAAGCCTTCATGAGTCCCATACGGACCAAGCACAAGCTGGTGCCTTCGAAATTTCGAAAGCCCGTCAGCGGCGGCGCTCAGGAAATGGACTTCGCCCGCGGCCCCGCGGCCCTCGCCGCCGCCATCAAGGCGAAGCGACCGCCCTTGCTTTCCGCGCGCTTCTGTCTCCACGTCAACGAGATGACACTCGCCATTCATAACGCCAGAGCCGGGTCGGCTTATGAAATGACCACCACGTTCGATCATGCCGCGATGCAACCGAACGATCCTTAGAGTTCATTCGCCACCGTGCCGCTGAACGCGGGGCGGTAAACGGGACTTCGGGTCGTGTTGAGCAAGGCGTCGATCCCACGTTGGTCGCTGAGCGGGTTCGGCTTGATTCGGCAAAGCGACGCGCGGCCCGTCGTTTCACAGTGTCGATGCCATGCCGGAGTATGAAACTGGGAGTTTCAAGCACCCGGCCTCGATTCATCACGAATCGACCTGCTCTTACTCTGTTGGAGACTGTGATCTTGCCAGATACCGGGAGTCGGCAACATGACGATCAACGACTCGATAGGCGATGCGCTACCGATGACTTGCCGCGTGGAATGCAATATGGTCCGCGACGAAGGTCGAGATGAAATAGTAGCCGTGGTCGTAACCGGCATGGCGACGCAACGTCAGCGGCTGATCAGCGGCTGTACACGCCGTCTCGAATGCCTCCAGGCGCATTTGCTGCTGGAGGAACGGGTCGGCCAGTCCCTGATCAATCAGGATGCCTTGTGGATAGGGACGATGTGCGTCCTGCATCAAGGAGCTCGCGTCGTGTGCAGCCCACGTCGACTTGTCGTCGCCCAGGTAGTTGGTGAAAGCCTTTCGTCCCCACCTGCATTGCGCGGCTGCCGCGACTGGGGCCAAAGCGGAAACCGAGCGGAACAGGCCGGGATGGCGAAGCGCTAGCGTCAGTGCGCCGTGGCCGCCCATCGAGTGGCCGAAGACCGAAAGACGCTCGCGATCGACCTTCAAATTCTCGACGAGCAGATCGACCAGTTCGGCCGTGATGTATGACTCCATGCGGAAGCGCTCCGACCAGGGTGCTGCGATCGCATCGAGATAGAAGCCGGCACCTTCTCCGAAGTCCCAATCCTTCTTTGCATCGGCGATGCCGGTATCGCGCGGGCTCGTATCGGGGGTCACGAGCACGAGCCCGTGCTCGGTCGCGTAACGTTGCGCGCCGGCCTTGATCGCGAACGTCTCCTCGGTGCAGGTAAGGCCTGCTAGAAAGAACAGTGCGGGCGCCTTGCCGACGATTCCGTCCGGCCGGAAGACGCCGAAGCGCATCGGCAATCCGATCACTGACGACGCGTGACGGTGGAAGCTCTGCGTGCCGCCGAAGCACGCACTTTCGGCAAGCGTCTCGATCGTCATTGGCGGTACACCTCCGCGAAGCGGAGCGACTCGCCACGCGTCGTCAGCGTCAATTCCTCGTCCATCTGAGGTACGACGGCAAGCCCTTTGCCGGCCGCCGGCCCTTGAAGCCTGACGTCCTCGACATTCAGAGAAGCGCTCGACTTCCAGGTAATGGCGGCTCTCCTGTTTATGCGGCGGGGTCGGTTGGCTGCAGATGGTTGCGGACCGAGCTCATCGAGTCGCTGTGTTCGACCGACCCGTGCACAAGCCGCCGACGACGGCATCACCCGACGCCACGCTGGGTCGCGACACGGCCTCATCGGGCGGCTCTGCTGTCAGAAAAAACGGAACCAACTCGTAGTCGATCCACCATTCTGATTAGTCGCATAACTGTTTGATAAATATAAGATATTTGCGCATCAAGCGCGACTTGAAGCCATTAGAACGGCTGGTGCTCAAGCATCGCGTGTCGCGTTCCGATAGCTGCAAAGAGTCCTGAACCGGCAGCGTCGTTCCGCTTCAGACACCGCATCGTAAAGCGCGAAGCAACGCGTCGCCGCCGATGTTCGTTTGCCTTGAACCCCCGTTCGCAGGCACTGCGACCGTTTAGGAGAAGTCATGTTTGATCTCGTCAAGTCACCCAGATTGAAGTGCACGCCGTCAGCTTCGCGCAGCCATGCAGGGTCAATGCGGGCCGTGTCGCTGCTACTCGCTGCAGTACCGTTCACCGCCAATGCCGGCATCCTCGATTCCATGATCGTTCGGGTGACCGATGTGATCACGGCGATCAAAGCGATGCCGGCCATTGCCGGTCAACCAGTTGCAGTGACCGTCAATGCGGGACAGACAGCCACGTTTCAGGTCACGGTGAAAAGCTCGACGCTAGTTTCCTACCAGTGGATGCGTAACGGCAACAAGATTCTCGGCGCGACCTCGAACGTCTATGCGATTTCGTCGACGGTCACCAACGACTCTGGCGCAAAGTATTCGGTTGCCGTTCAGAACGCGGCTGGCTTGGTGACAAGTGCGGCCGCACAACTGACCGTAAGGCCGGCGACCATTGTCGTCGCGCCGGCTCCGATTCCTGTTCCCGCACCGGCTCCCGCTCCCACGCCAACGGCAGCCCCCGCACCCACTCCCACGCAACCTGCCGCACCGGCTCCCGCTCCTGCAACTGGCCCGGCCTCGGCGCCTCCATCGGCAGCGGTCGTGACGACTCCAGTGATCACGGCGCAGCCGCAATCGACGGTGGTCAGCGGCGGTCAGGCGGCGACGTTCGCCGTGACGGCGACGAGCACCGGCGCGATGACGTATCAGTGGTCGCGCGCCGGCACGCCGATCGTCGGAGCAACATCGGCGAGCTACAGCATGGCGACGACTCAGTTGGCCGACAGTGGTGCGAGCTTCACGGTCGCAGTCGCCAATGCCGGCGGCACGACCGCCAGCGCGGCGGCACGGCTGACCGTCAACGCGGTCGTCGCGCAGGCTGCAAATGCCGCAAAACCGTTCTCGGCACAGTCGCCGTGGAACGCGCGTCCGACCCACTTCACACTGGGTACCTATCAAGTCCCCACATCGAATTACTACCCGGCGATCGAGTCGGGAGAGTATTCGGTCGCTGCGGCGGTCGCATCGCCATCGGATCCGGCAATGACGGTCATGGGCCCCGACGCTGGAAGTTGGCTTTATGTCGCTGACGCTGAAGCGGCGGTTGCGCAGATCGTCATTCCGCATTGGCCCGCCAACATGACGCCGGCGACCGGCTCGGATGGGCACGCCGACATCATCGATGTGGCCGCCAACAAGATTCACTCGTTCTGGCAGCTCCACAAGGTGGGCAGCCAATGGCGTGCCGTTCAATACACCTGGACCGCACTCGATGGAAGCGGTTGGGGCACTCCCGCAAGCTATTTGCAGGGGTCACGCGCTGCCGGCGTGCCAACCATCGCCGGCCTGATCCGGAAGGCGGAAATCGATGACGGTCAGCCTTCATACAAGCACGCTTTGGCGATGTCGATGACCTACAACGGGCTAGCCGCTTCGCCGTCTTACACGTTTCCAGCGACCACCTCGGACGATGCGACGTCCAACACCGGTGCAATTCCCGAGGGCGCGCTGATGATGTTGCCCGACACCTTCGATTCGTCACAGATCACCGATCCGAGACTTGCGAAAATCGTCGCCACACTGAAGTCGTTCGGCGCCTACGTCGTCGACCGCAACGGCGGAGCCCCTTTCGCAATCTACCTCGAGATGGGATCGAACTTCAACCTGATGCCGAACGGCTGGGACAATTCGATTGCTTCGCAACTGGACAGCATCCGTTCGGCGTTGCGGCAGGTGACCCAGGTCAGTGAGTGGGTCGACGCGAGCGGAACGGCGTTCACGCCGAACAAGAACCTGAACCTGTTATCGATGCGCGGCGCATGGTGGCTGGTCCAGGGCGGTACGGCAGGCGTGTTCGACACGTGGCAGCAAGCTGTCGTCTTCCCGAACAGCGGTCAGCAGGTCGTGCAGACGAATTTCACCGGGCGAAGCATGCCGTCGATCGTGACCAACCCGCCTCGTGCCGGGCAACTCGTTCGAATGTCGGTGCACGCGACGGGTGGTGCGTCGATCCTGCTGGAACTCGCCAACACCGCGCCGCAGTTCAGTTCCGGCTTCCTGTCGGATGGAGCCGAGGTCACCTTTGCATGGCCGGTGGGCCAAGCAACCCCCCATGTCACGGTCAAGTCGGGACCGCTCGGCGGCGGCACGATCAGTGCAACCGTCGTTGTGATCGGCTCTTGAGTCTTGATCTTCGCGGCAGAGCGAGTTCCGCGCGTCGAACGGTGAGGGTGGTGCGCAAACGTCGGTGAGCGGCAGGTCCGGTCCGCCGGGACCGATTGGGGGGAGAGAGTGCTCGGGTCATGCCGAGGCTCTCTCTCTTCGTTTGAGCTACGCTTCCGGCTCAACCAGCGGAGTCGTTCAGCTCGACATTCCATTTCGACAGCTTGATCGGATGAAGGTAAATATAGTCCCTCGGAATTCGACAGCAGATTCTTCAGTCTGTAGTCAAAAGTATCGAGCAGTTCGAGATCGTCGGCGGACCACAATGGCCTTCCCTGAAGCTTATCTGGGATTGAACCCTGATCTTTGCACCGGAAAGCACCAGTGCCCTCGAATCGCCACTTCGACCCAAAGATCGGTCGCCGCGAACACGCCGCAGTAACGGACGAACGTCGCTGCATTGACTGCGGGGACGATAAAATGTCCGAGTAGGATATCGCAAACGGGTACTTGACTTGCCTGTAGTTCGTCTTGAGTACCAACTTGTCATATGCATACCTGATCACTTGGGAGCAATGTTCTTCAACCGGTAGTCGGCGTTCCAGAAGTAAGTATCGTGAACCGAATACGCTCCATTCTTGATTCCGAACGCATCGAGCATCTTCCTGGCGTCTTCGGGCGTCGGAATCTTGGTGCGAATCTCCACCCCCGGTTTGTACAGATCGAACGTGACTGCCGCGCGATTGTGCGGCCATTGTGGCCCGCCATGGAACCGAGTTCGGCAAGAAAACCCGATAACTCGTCGAGACTGAAGATCGAATCCTAGTTGTTCTCATTAATCGCGGGATTCAGTATCATGTCGTCGGCGATAAAGAAGTAGTGATGCGCAGTAGGTGCGATGCGCCGGCGGGCCGGCACGAACGCGACAAAGACGGGATCATCTTGCCGATGGACCTGGTCCGCTGAACGGCTGCGCCGTGCCGACGGGGTTGCGGATTTCCGCTGCGATCAGCTCGGATGTTGACGCAGATAAGCGGCCGCCGTCTCGGCAAGCCCCTCCTTTAGCGGCTTGCATCGCAGACCGAGTATCTGCTCCGTTCTCGACATCGTCAGCCGGATCTCTTGACGCCAGAGCGGCAGGAGCGACGGCGGGATCGGCTGCGGCAGCCAGTCGTGAGGAATGTTGGAGCGCGACGCGAGGAGTTCCAATACCTTGAGCGGTGGTGCCGCGAGCTTGGTCTCGATCATCAGACGCCGACGCGAGATACGCGCCGTCGGGACGGCACCAAGGCTCTTCGCAAATGCGGTGAAGTAGGTATTCCAGGTCGGCGGGTCGACCATCGACAGGTTGAACGCCTGTCCTGCGGTATCGGGCTTCTGCAAGGCCAGGACGGCAGCAGCTGCCACGTCGTCGACGTGAACCAGGTTGCAATAGCCGTCGCCCGCCGCACCAAGGTCGCCGATGCGTCGGCTGAAGAGCCATTCGGCGATCCGGGTGCTCCATTGCGGCCCGCCCGGTCCGTAAACGATCCCCGGGCGCAGCATCGTGACGTGACCGCCCTGTCGCTGGGCGATGCGTTCTGCTTCGACCTTCGCGACCGAGTACGAACCGACATCACCGCGGAGCGGAGTGGTTTCGTCCACGTCGCCGACCGTCGAGCCGTACACCGACATCGTACTGGTGTGCACGACGCGCAGGCTCGGCCGGTCCGCGGCGATTCCGAATAACGCGTGCGCGTTTTTCACGATCGTCGCGGCGTCGCCCAGCACGCAATTGACCACACCGTCCACCGTCTCGAGTGCGGACGCGAGAGCCTTCGCGTCCGTCGCGTCGACTCGCAACCGTTCAACCCCGCTGTGCCCCGTCGACACGCTCCGACGCCCGATCGCGACAGGCTCGATCCAGTCGGTCGCCGAGAGAGCCGAGATCATCGCCCGGCCGACGAAACCGTCCGCACCGAGGACGGCGACGCGCATGCGTTTCAACGGCCCTCCGCAACTGCTTCGGTCGCTTCAGCGACGTCGAATTGCTTCGGCGCGGCGCTGCTCGAAGGGCTTTTCCTCAAGTGATCCGCCAGCCGCAACGCGAACGCGACGATCGTCAATGTCGGATTGGCCTGGCTCGAAGTCGGGAAGACGGCCGAACTGGCGATGAAGAGATTATCGATGCCGTGAACGCGGCAGTCGGCATTAACGACGCTGGTACGCGGATCGTCGCCCATGCGAGCGGTCCCGATGTGATGTCCTCCATAAGCGCCGTAACGCGTCATCTCCGCTTCGACCGTCGCCGGGTCGTAGTCGAAGCGGCCAACGCTACTGCGGGTCAGGTCGTCCTGCAGCAGTTTCAGCGTACGCTGAATCGTGGCGACATCCGCCAACGTGTAACGCCAGTCGATATGCAGCTTGGGCATTCCCAGGTCGTCGTTGGCCGTCCCGAGCGTCACGCGACTGTCGCGATTGGGCAGTTGCTCTGCATGGAAATCGAGGCTGTAACGGCTCGCACGCGGATGGATCATCACCGTGGGGAACTTGCGCTCCGCAAAGGTCCGCTTCGTCATCCACCTCCACAGGAAGCTGATCGTTGCGAACGGATCGAGCAGCACGTTACGTACATGCAGCATCCACGAGGCGACCGTCGTGTTCTCCTCACCGTGCAGTCGCTTGCCATATTCATAAGGGATGAACATGCGCGCCAGGTTGAGGAGCGACAGTACGCCGGTGCGGTGCGCCGGATCCGTGATGCGCGGGTGATGCAGACGCGCGACGAAGTTACCCAAACCTTCTTCGCGCTGCGTACGGGCGTTCAATGCGATTCGCCGACGGCAGTAGACGCCGTCGTCCGAGATGTCGTAGTCGTTCGAGATCGCATCGTTCGGTCCGAGGAACTCGATGACGCCGATCGATCCGGCGATGTGACACATGTAGTAGCGGCCCACCACGTCGTATTGGTTTCCGATGCCCTCGCGTGCAACGTCGCGGCTGGCCAGCAACAGTCGCGCGACTTCGAGGCCGCCGGTCGCAATGACGAAGCGCTTTGCTTTGACGCGAAACGACTTACCGGCAAGCGTCTTGATCGACAATGCATCGATCGTCGTGCCCGAAGGCGCCGCGTGCAGCGCGACGACGCTGGCGTTGAGTAGCAGGCGGAGGTTTGGTCGCGCGCGCAGCTTGTGAGCGTAGCGCGCGCCGAAGTCGGTCGGCAGGCTGAAGCGTTCGAGCGTGTTCGTCGTGAAATGCGTCGACTCGAAGCCATCGATCATTGGACGCAACGCACGTTCGAACGCGAGTTCGGCGGTGTAGGCGAATTCGCCTGCTTCGCACAACGTGTTGGCCTTGGGGTAATAGGGAAGCAGGGTTTCGATCGACAGGGGCCAGCCGCTGAACGGCACGTGCGATCGCCGTTCAAAATCGATCGGGTCGAAGGGCATACAACGACCGCCCCAAATGGTTGTCGTACCACCGAAGCGGCGCTGACGATAGCGGTCGGGTGCACTGTGCAGGCGCTCGTCCTCGACGGTGCCTTCGTAGAGCGCTTGCACTTCGGGGCGCGCCCGCATACCGCCCGCCTCTAGCAGAAGGACGTCCAGCCCGCTGTCTAGGAGTTCGAGCGCGAGCGCAATCCCCGCAGCGCCCGACCCGACGATGCAAAGGTCGGCGGACCAGATCGTGCCGTCGGCGTGATCGTCGGCGTCGAGGATCACCGACGACCCTCGCGCGTGCGAATGCAGTGAGCGATGAACAGCACGATGTCGAGCGTGTACCGCCGTGCCAGTCGACGAGGTTCGCGAATCAGGCGAAAAAGCCACTCGAGCCGAAAGCGCTGCAAGATGGCCGGCGCGCGCGGGACACTGCCGGACAAGAAATCGAACAGTGCGCCGACGCCGATCACGAGCGGCACCTGATGTCGGCCGCGGTGGGCTACGATCCATTCTTCCTGCAACGGATTTCCCAACGCGACCAACAGGACATCGGGACGCGACGCCGCAAGTCGGGCGACGACGTCATCGTCGTTCATCAGCCCTTCGAATCCATCGATCGCGTCGACGACCTCGACGTTCGGCATCGATGAAAGGCGCTTTGCCGCGCCGAGCAATCGATCCGGCTTCGAACCGAGGAGAAACACGCGCATGGGCTCACGAGACTGTTCCAGAAGACGCGGGGTGAAATCGGTGCCGTTCAGGTTTTCCGAGAACGGCTTGCCATAAAGAATGAAAGAGGCGAGATCGAGGGCGATTCCGTCGTTGACGACCAGTGCCTGGGGGATGCGGAACTTTTCCGCGAATGCGAAGCACTTTTGCACCAGATTCGAATTGGCGAAGTACAGCTCGGTCGGCAATCCCGCTTCGCGGCGGCGGCGCAAATTGGCAATCAGTTCGTCTCCTCGCATGTTGAGCACGCGAAAGCCGCCGATCGCATGAACTCGCGACGTGTTTTCCTCGGTCATCGCAATCGACGCCCATCAACCGTCGGCAGCGAGCTGCAACTCATCCCGCATCGCGCTTCGAGCGCACCCACTCGGTCTGACGACCCGTAAGAAATTTGAGGTAGAGCGGAAGCTTGCGGAGCGCATAGAGCGGCGCGAGCAAAAGCATCTGCGGCCGAACGATATCGCGGCCGTAACGCATCCACGAGAGTCCGACTGCGGTCACCATCGCGGTGACCACCAACGTCATCAAGACGAGCGGCGCAACCGGCCCGCCGAATAACGCCACCAGCGCGCAGAGGGCGAAGTGAGCGAAGACGATCATGACGAGAAGGGCCAGCGGTGGAATCAGCAGGTCGATCGCCAATCCGACCTGCTTCCAGCTGGCCTGCCGGATCCCCTGAAGCAGAAGGCGCGGCAACACACCGAAGATCATGCTCAGGTTGCCGTGCTCCCAACGGGTGCGCTGGCTGTTTGAACCTTCCGTGTTGGCCGGCAACGTCGTGATCACCGAAGCCTCGTGGCAAAACTGCGGCGGGTAGCCGGCCTTCATGAAGTCGATGCTCAGCATCGCGTCTTCGACGATGTGCCCGCTGGCAAGATCGACCCGGTCGAGTAGGCCCCAGGGTAGGGCCATGCCCGTACCCATCAACGGGCAAGGCAATCCGAGCCGGTGCGAACCGAGACAGCGAGCGCCGTTCTTCACGCGCCCCGCGAACTCGGCGATCAAAGACATGCCCACGGCTGCCTTCGGCGCGGCCATCACGTACAACGCCTGCACCGGCAACATGCGTTTGTGACTCAATACGGCGATGCGCTCGAGAGAACCTTCGGAGAGGATACAGTCGGCATCCACGACGACGACGACTTCCGGGGGATCCGCTGCCAGTCCGCGGATCCCGAAGTCCAGTGCATATCCCTTGCCGCGCAGCGTGGGGTCGAATCGTTCGACGACCTCGACACCGGCCTGTGCAGCCACCTGAGCCGTATCGTCGGAGCAGTTGTCCGCGATCACCACGCAGCGATCGCCGCGCCGCAGCTGTGGCAACAGCGATAGGAGCGTGGGAAGCAGTCCAGTCGACTCGTCGTGCGCCGGAATCACTACGGCGAGCCGCGGCCGGACGCCGTCGTTTATCGACGTCGGGGCCGACGAAACGACCGCCATCACGATCTGCAGAAGAAGAAAGACGACCAGGACGAACAGGAACGCCGCGCCGGCGAGCAAGACGATTTCGATAAGTAAATGCATGATCCTTCTGACGCCATGATTTCGGCGGGCGTCTTTTATACGCTCGTCCAAAAATCTCGTTGAACCGGACGATGGCTGAAGACGAGGCCTCTGCCGGCTCCTGCCATTCGCCGCCGCGGTCACAGGACGAGGGCAGCCTGGAAAATGTCGACGCGACAATCCCGAAGAGATGCCGATGATACCGTGCGCGACTGGCTTCGATCATGTTGGACGGCGCAGCCACCGCACCTACCCCCCGAAGAGTTGAAACGCTTTAGTCAACCGATCAACAAGCAAGGACCGAGCCATCGATTCGTACGAACAAACCAGACTTTCGTTGCACCTGAAAGACCCGTTCGAGTAAATTTTCAATCGCCGCATTCCGGCCGGCCGCTCATTCGGAAGTCGTATCGTTGTCATTGCTCGGGTAGGGCGATGGCTCGCAGGTTCGATTCGAGCTTGTCGACTTCCTTCGTCAGCCCGTGTCGTTCACGAACGCGCGCTGCACCGCGGCTGCCCATGAGTTGCAAGGTCTCCACCGTCGCCGTGGTTACTGCTGCGATCGCCGTGACCAGTTCATCGACCGACCCGGGCGCGACGACCCAGCCGCTATCGGGACGGACGAGTTCGGGAATGGCGCCGACCGCCGTCGTGATGACGGGCCGGCCAGCCGCGAGCGCTTCCATGATGGCGACCGGCAAGCCCTCGGCGAAACTCGGCAGGATCAGCGCGCTCGACGAAGCCAACTGGGCCGCAACCTCCCGGCTCCCGCGCCAGCCGAGCAGTTTGACTGACTCGCACAGGCCATGCCGGTCGACGAAGGCGCGGACGTAGGGCATCAGTGGACCATCGCCGATGATCACGAGTTCGCACCGGCCCCCTTCACTGGCATGTCGGGCGATCGCCTCGACAAGCACCGGCAGACCTTTCTCCTGGCACAGTCGCCCGACAAAGAGCAGTCGCGGCGTCGCCGGCGGTGTCGACGGCGTAATCGCCTCGAATTCTCGGCCGACCCCGCAGCGGATCACTTTCAGCTTCGGCCAGTGGTCGAGTTCCGAATAAATCATGCACTGGCTCTTGCAGAAGTCGCTGATGCAAGCGACGAAAGCCGCTCTCGCGATCTTCTCCGAGAGCGCCCACTTTTCAGGGCGGAAAAAGATGCCGGGGCCATGCACCGTCATGCTGAATGGGACACCGGAAATCCCCGATGCGAGCATCGCCACAGTGGCTGAATTCTCGGCGATGTGGTTGTGCAGAACCTGGACCTTGCGTTCCAGCAAGCGCGACGCGAGGAAGACCGCCTCGAGGAAATAGAAGAAGTGCATCGACCTCGCCCGTAGTCCGTCCGGGCTGACCTGCATCGCCGTTCGCAACGAAGCCACGACGCGCGCAGGCCGCATGAGCGTCAGGCGTGCGATCGCTTTGGCGAGAGTGAACTTCGGCACCGAAAGGATGTAGCAGGTTCCGGCCACTTCGGCTGCCACTTCGGCGCTCGCGGGTCCGGGCCCCGCGGGGCGACGGATCGAGAAGGTTTCCACCGTGTGACCACGGGCACGCAGTTCAACCACTTCGTTGCGGATGAAGGTGTCACTCGCGCTTGCGTAGGTTCCCGTGAAATACGCGATCCTCATGGCGCTGCGCGCAGGATGATGCGCGCCGGGATGCCGACGGCCGTGGAACCGTCGGGCATATCGGTGAGCACGACCGACATGGCGCCGATCCGGCAGCGATTGCCGATGCGAATGCCGCCGAGCGCCTGGGCATAAGCCCCGAATTCGACATCGTTGCCGATTACGGGCGCGGGACCGTCGGTCTCACGATTGCCGATCGTGACGCCCTGTCGCAACGTGCAGTTGGCGCCGATGACGCACTGATCATTGATGAATATTCCGCCGAAATGCCAGATCCGCAAACCCGGTCCGATCACCGCGGTGAGCGGGAGACTGATGCCGACTGCGGTCTCCACGAATCGGTATAGCAGCCAGAACAGGGGCATGGCCAGTTTCCGAGCCAGATTGTTCGGGCGGCGATCGAGCCGCCTTCCCAGTCGATAGACCCAGACCGCCCAGATCGACTGCTCCTTCAGGAACGGCCGCCGCACACCGTAACGCCGAAGGTCTGCCTGCCAGTCGGCATCAACCATGGGCGTCGATGTCGATACGGGCAAACCGACCAGAAAGAAACCAACCGTCGCCCAGGAGCTTCGACACGTCGAGGCCGGCGCCGGCTCGTTGGAGAAGCGCCGCGTTCAATGAAGCCAATGCGTCTCCTCAAGCTGGCTCTCGAAATAATCCGCCAGCAATCGATTGCCGAGCGGCGTCAAATGCCCGTGTCCCTTTTCGAAGTACAGCTTTTTCGAGGGATCGGCGGCGGCCTGGAAGACGGACAGTGGACTGATGAGATTTAGGTTCCTGACAATTTCAGGTGGGTACTCCGGAAGCATTCGCTCGAACTCGGTACGGGTCTTGTTGGCGGGTATCTCGAGCACCATGAAGTGCGCGCCCTTGGATTCGGCGACGCGCTTCGCTTCTTCGAGAAGCGCCAGATTCAGGCGCTCCGGCAGCGAAGTCCCGGGCGCGACAGGGGCCGTTGCCGGCGAATTCGCGACAACGGCCGTCGGCGCCTGGGTCGATCGAAGTCGGAGGAGCAGATCCTTGATCTGGAGGGCCGAGCGCTCCCGGAAGGCCGAATAGAGTTGGCTGTTTTCCGCCAGCCATCGGTAGACGAACAGCTTCGACAACTGATCGCTCACCCGAATTCCCGGCAGAAAAGTCGCCGATTGCGGCAGCAGGCGTCCAGTCGAATCGAGCGTGTAGAGCGAGGAGCGGACGTTGTCGTCGAGATCGGAAACGTTGGACGAGAAGACGACGACGTCGGGCTGATATTTCAATCCCTCTTCTCGCAGCGTGACGAGCATCTCCGCCGTACCGAAGCCGCTCACGGCCAGGTTGATGACCTGGCAATGGTGACCCGCCGCGCGAAGACGCTCGTCCAATCGGTAGGCGAAGCTGTCTTCGAGGTTCACCTCGTAGCCGACGAAATAGGAGTCGCCGAACAGCAGGACGCGGCAGACGTCCGGCGCCTTGGCATACGTGAATTCCTGGTCGGCGCGGATTCCTCTGCTGTTGGTGCGGATCCGCGCATGCGTCTCCGGCGTGCTTTGCCAGAAGTCCATGTTGGGCATGCCGACACGAACGCCGTAGGGAGCGCCGGTCACGTAGCGGGGCATGATCGGGACGGGGGCGAATAGGCGGACGAACAGCTCACTGAAGAGCAGCGCGTAGACAACGACCAACAACCGGTACCCGATCCGGCGCAGATTTCGAGCAGGCTCGGCGCGAGCGGCTCGCCGGAAGGTCGTCGAAGCGATGGCCATGTTCAAGACGTGCTCAGAAATTGAAATAGATGAACTTCTGGCTCGTGGTCGCAGAAAGCAGTGCTATACCGAGCAACACGAACAGCTGGACGTTCAGCCTCAGGAACAGCGGGGTCGCGTCCGTCGGCGCGAGCTTCCTCTTCCAGCCCTGAAGAGCCTCGAAGACCAGCAGCGGCGCAACGTAGAAGAGAATGTGACCGAACGGATCGAGGCTGCCCAACGGGCGTCCGACTCCCCGGAGGAAGGCCATCACGGTCGCCGTGTCGGGCGCTCGGAACAGAAGCCAGCCGAAGCAGACCAGCACGAACATGATCGCCACCAGCGCGAGGTCCTCGACCTGCCGCGCCAGGCCGGTGCTCTTCCGCTTCGCCACCCAATCGTCGAGGCCGATCAATCGATAGATCACGAGGATCGCGCCATGGAACGCGCCCCACAGGACGAAGGTCCACGCCGCGCCGTGCCAGAGGCCGCCAAGCACCATCGTGATGAACAGATTGCGATAGGTCAGCAGCGTTCCCTTCCGGTTGCCGCCAAGCGAGATGTAAAGGTAGTCCCTCAGCCAGCTCGACAGGCTGATGTGCCAGCGCTGCCAGAACTCGGACGGTGTACGCGAGATGTAAGGGAGATTGAAGTTGACGAGGATGTCGAAGCCCATCATCCGCGCGATTCCACGGGCCATGTCGCTGTAGCCGGAGAAGTCGCAATAGATCTGGAACGTGAAGCCAAGAATCCCGGCGATCAATTCGGCGCCGCTTGCAGCGCCCGGGTTGGCGAAGACCGAATTGACGAACGGCGCCAGGTTGTCGGCGACGACGAGCTTCTTGTAGAGGCCCCACAGGAACAGCCACGCGCCGTCCCAGCGCGGCGTGTGCGGCACCTCGAACTGCGGCAGCAGATGGCCGCCCCGCTCGATCGGGCCGGCCACCAGTTGTGGAAAGAACGTGACGTAGGCCGAAAAGCGAATGAAGTCCTTCGTGGAATTCGCCTTGCCGCGATAGACGTCGATGCAGTACCCGATGGTCTGGAACGTGTAGAACGAGATGCCGACCGGCAGCACGATGTTGAGTGTGATCGGGTCGACGTTCCAGCCGATCGAGTTCGCCGCGTGGACCAACGAGTCGGCGAAGAAGTTGAAATACTTGAAGACCCCGAGGACGCCGAGGTCGATGCAGAGGATGTAGACCAGCAGGGCCTTCTTCCGACGCGCCTCGGCCATGCGCATGAAGTAGGGATAGAGGATCCATCCGGCCGCCAGGTACGCGACGACGAACCACAGCGTCCATGCCGTGCTGCCCCAGTGCGGCAGCATCAGCACGACCGACCCGATCACGATGTAGGCCGACAGCGTCAGCCCCTGCCGTAACGTGAGGCGATGGTTGGTCAGCCCCAGTGTGACCGCGTAGTCGGTGATTGTCGAAATGATGATCAGGATCAGGAAGCGCTCGTCCCACCATCCGTAGAAAACGTAGCTGCTGACCAGGATCAGGAAGGTCTGCGCTTTGGCGGAGCCGCGCAGCAACCCGTACAGCAGCATGAAGATCGCGAAGAACGCCACGAAGACGTAGCTGTTGAACAGCATGGTCAGGCTCCGGTCCGCGCGACGCGCGGTGGTGATGCTGTCCGATGCGGTACATCGGCGGCGCGGCTTGCGCGACGGTCGGTGAGGCCGGTGTAAGGGATCATGGGGCTTCGCACGGTGCAAGAAGCGGGCCGAACAGCAGGACCGAACAGCAGATTTGCGGAGGTCATCGTCGAGCCAGCAACGGTTCGACCGCATCGTTCAGCCTGGCATAGCCGGCCGGTGACAGATGGAGCGCATCGATGTACAGGTCGCTCGGCTGCGCGCCATCGCTTTTCAGCAACGTGCGCGTATCGACGACCCCCACGCCGACCGAAGCGAGCCGCGACAGCCGGTCGCTGTTCAGCCGCTCGACTTCGGCATCGATGCGATCGTTCCAGACCGGCCTTCGCAGCAGCCCCGGTCGGTCGGCGGGAATGATGGTCAGCAGAACGACGCGGACCTTCCGCGCAGCGAGTTGCGCGACGAAGTACTCGACGTTGGTCGCGCAGGTCTCCGCGATGGCCGCCTCCCGTCCGGGCATGACGCCGATGCCCACCAGATCGTTGATGCCCAACTGCAGCACGACGATATCGGGGTCGAGTGCGATGACGTCCTGCTCGAAGCGCAGCCGCATCTGCGCCGTGGTCTGCCCGTCGATCCCGCGATTGACCAACTCGGCGCCGTTCGCTCGCGGCATCGGTTCCCAGCGCTGGACGCGGGAGTCGCCGAACAGGAGGATGCGCATTCCGGCTTTCGGGGACAGCGCGCGATTGGCGGCTTCGTACCGTTCGCTCGCCGCCGGAAAGATACTGGTCGCTTTGGCCAGCGCGTAATAATTCCTGGCCATCCGATACAGGAACACGTTGCCCGCAACGGAACATACCAACAGTGCGCCGGCCACCCAGCCGAGATGACGTATGGATCCGCGCATCGGTCTATGGCCTGCCGTAATCCATCGGCAGGAATTGCAGCCGTTCCCACGGGAAGCCGTAAAGGATGGCATACGACGGCGTCCCGGCGAACAGTGCGGGATAGGGATCGGGCTTGCCTGTCCGCGTATACGACAGCGGATTCTGTGAACGCAGCGTGATCGCCCCGGCTTTGTCCCAGACGATGAAGCCGTACTTCTGCGCCGCCTTCGCGATGACCTTGCCGATCGGATGCATCTGCAACGCATCGACGTCGATCGTCGGATCAAGCCGAAAGCGCAGGCCCTCAGGAATGCGGTTCGGCGCCTTCGTCGGGTTGATGCCGTCCGAGCGCGTGGCGGGCCATGAGAAGACTTTCGCGTCCTCCACCTCCACCAGCATGATGCCGATCGCGTGCCGGATCTCGCCTCGTCGAAGTTCCTCGGCCGTGATCTGCCCGCCGAGAAATGGGAGGCTGGTTGCGGTGGTGCCATACCCGCCAGGCCAGTTGCCGATGCTCTTCGACGCATCCTGCATGCGGCCGCCCCAGCACGCGCCCCATTTGCCATCGATCTTGTGCATGACCCAGAACTCCCAGATGCGATCCATGGAAGGCTGAAAGATGGTCATCTCCGAGTCGCTGCCCTTCGCAGGCAATGCATAGGCGGGAATGGGGACGGCGGACCATTGTTCATCGAGCGATGGATCTGCTGGTGTTCCTGGTGGACAGCGGCGTACGACACTAACGGTCGGCGTGCTGCCGTCGACGACGTAGACCGGACTCGCAAACGACTCGAGGTTGATGGAAACCGTGCCGTAGTAGGCTTGCTTCTGCCGCAGGAAGTCGGCGACGAAACCTGCCGAATTCGGGTGCAGCGGCGTGACGGTCGGGATCGGCTTGTACCAGAAGCTGTCGGGCGCGAAGACGGCATCGGTCGGCAGGGAGTCGAGCGACGCGGCGGCGCAAGGCACCGTCGCCGACGTTGCCGTTACAAGCGCAAACACGAAGCGTCTCAGGTGGCAGTTCACTGGTGCGAGTTGCCGAGTGATGCGCCACCCCGTTCGTCATCGCCGTGCGTTTCCCGCGGCACGTCCATAGCCCACGGCGTCAATTGCGACGCCGTCGTCCGATTTGCGCTGGCCTTTTCCATCGCCGCAAAGCGGATTGAGCACGCAGTGCCCATCGTGAAGGCGAAGTACCAATTCAGCGACAGGTAGTCGAGCATGTTGTCGGAGATACAGAAGACCAAGTATTCGACGCCGACCGTGATCATCAGCACCGTGCCCAGTCGATCATGCTGAAACCCAGACTTCAGCAAAATGAAAAGGCGGTAGACCAGCCATCCGCACGCTGAGATGCCGACGAGTCCGGTCTCGAAAAACACTTGGACGTAGACACTGTGTGCGTCAAAATTGGACCCGAGCCGCGGACTGATTTGTAGCGAATAATAGAAGAACGAGTTCAGTCCGTAGCCTAACAGGTAGTACTTAGGCTGCATCCAGGTAATGGCAGATACCCAGAGGTCCCTGCGCCATGTGAAGGAGCTATCGTCCGCGCTATAGGATGAGACGTAATGCGCCGGTTGGAAAAGGTCGGATAAACGGTCTTGGATAGGCGGTAACAGCAATGAGAGCAAGACAGCGAGCAAGATGCCAACAAGGAATTTCCGATCCAGCGCGGCCCCGTACACAACGAACACCGTCAAGCATCCTGCCCAAGCACCACGCGTTCCAGTCATGCCGAGCAGCACGATCAACACCAGTGTGTACGCGGTTAAAATCGCCTTCATTGTCCGCGATAGCGCCATCAGAGTGCTCTTGATTGCGTAAAACGTCAGCGAGATCGCAAGCACCACATAGAATGCGAAAATGTTAGCGTGATCAAAAGTGCTCCTGATGCGGTTGCCATATTCCCCACCCATTCCGCCATTGGCGTAGTCTACGAAGCCATAGAGCGTCGGAATGATCGTCGACAAAAGTACGATTTTGACACAGCCGCGCATGTCGATGTCAAACTTTCTCAGATAAAAAGGCGCAGTAAACACCGATACGTATGACAAGAACGCGAGGAACAGCCGGAACGCCGATCCGAAGTCCGGAGCTCTCAGCAATGCGAAGGTCATCAAGAGTAGGAACGGCGCCCAGATTGGAAACACAGACTTGAAGAACTTCCGCGGCTCGTGTAAAATGGCGAGCATCGCTAGCACGATTACGAGAAAGTTAAATACGGCGCCGAAGCTCGAGCCGCCGACCTTCGTTACGGCCAGCGACCGGTCAATCGGACCGCGCAGCAGAACAATTAAGAGGAACAATCCCCGCCGATTAAAGAATAAGACGACGATCAAGACAAGCGCGGCTGGGAATAACATTGCGCGGACGGTGCTCTCGGCGGCCCAATTGCCGATCGAAGCGCTGAGGTTGCCGACAATCACGCACAGGGTCAGCAATACCGCCATCGCGGTGTACGAGACATGCCGGCTCACGGGGCGACGCCTCCACGAGGCGCGGATCGCCCACTCGTTATCACGCTCGGCAATTCAGAGAACGATCCAACCGCAGTTAACGGCTCGCCCGATGAACGCGAAAATACACCGTGACAGGAAAGAATCATGCCTCCGTCTCTAATCGTCCCGAAACCGTTACGCATTTAAGCCCAGCAGACGGCGGACGCGACGTCAATTGCGGTCTTCCCTCGAAGTTTCTGCGACAGCCGAGCCTATTCAACACGGTGTCGACGAAGCAAGGGGATGCCTATGCCTAGCATCACTGCCACATACCGGCGCCGCGATCCGCAGCAAAATATTTCTCATTCCAACCACCGCCAAAGGCTTTAAACAAAAGTAAGGCTGCAATGCAGATGGTCGGCTTCGTCCTCGGCAATTGCACCTTGGTTGTTCCCAAAGAATAAGCAAGGGATGTAAACGATTTGGCACCGCGCCTCTTATCCTGCGCCACGACGCGCGCTCATGGAAACACCGACGAAACGCTAAGTGGCGCCTTGCCACGGATGTAGCGGGTAATCCATGCTTTGACTGAATTGTACTCACCCGTTTCGGCGTGGTATTGCTTGCGAAACTTCAAATATCTGCGCAGCAACTTAAAACTGCGTCGGGTAGCTAGAACCCTTCGGAACGCCAACTCCCTCTCAAGGTCCTGCGATTGCCCGAGAGCCGCTCGCAGCGTTGACGCCATTCGTTCAAAGGTCTCTTCGAAGTCGGTCAAGCCATCGACGTTCAACAGCGCGTTGCCCAAGTTGCAGAAAGGAGCCGGATCAAATGAGGGAAGATCATGCATGGCGCAGAGGGAGCGGGCGAGGAAGCGCGAGATCGACAGAGACTTCATCATCTGATCGTGATACTTCAAGGCACCGACGTTGCCACCGTGCCAACGATATTGGATGACTTTCGTTTGGACGTTCGCGCAGCGACCTAGCAAGGCCAGCTGTCCGAAGAGCAAATAGTCTTCAGCGAGTCCGTCGACGTGGATTCTTTGCTCCGGTGGTAACACCCGCAGGAAATCGGAACCGTAAGTGATACCGAGTGCCTTGACCGCTTTGAAATCGAATGCCGCAGTGGGATGGGCCACCGGATTGCGAAAAAAGCACGACGCACGGACACGTTCGATGCTGGTCGGTAGTTCCATTTTCCATAGTCCGGCTCCGGTACCATTGACTACATCTACTTGACCGCCGATGGCGGCACACTCGGGCCTCTCGCGAAACGCGTTGCACACCACATCGAGGCGGTTCGGGTAACAGACGTCATCGGCATCGTGACGCACCAAGTATCTGCAGTCTGCTTGCTCAATCCCGCGATTGAGCAAGTCAGCCAGGCCGCGCGCCTCCGCAAAGCATCTCACCTGAATACGCGAATCGCGCTCGCTGTAGCGTTCGGCCAGCTCGCGACTTCCGTCAATCGATCCATGATCCAGCACCAGCACGCGCCAGTCTCGATAGGTCTGCCGACTAAGACTTTCGAGCGACTCTGCAAGAAACGCTATTCCGTTCCGCACCGGCAACAGAACGTCAATCGTGGCCATCGACGGCTTTCTCGTGATGGAGTACAACTCGATGACCGAGTATCTTTCGCTTCCAGCCGCGCAGCAGAACGTACCGGAAGTAGTACCAGATCATGTCGAATGACAGAAGGTGCTCAAAGTAATAGCCGCGCACCTCGCGGCGGGTCACTTCGGCCTGCATAAAGCTTCGACCGAGAAAAAAGTAGTTCGCTATCAGCCGGTCGAGATAGAAGAAGCCCTTGGGATTTTTCCTGAACGCCTTAATGACCCATTCATAGTCGGCCGAGTAGCGCCGCTGGGCATTGAATAAACCGATATCGTCGAACAGCGAGCGACGCGCGAAGAGCGCCTGGTGGCAGAACCAGTTGTCAAGAAATTCGCGGATGCTGAAGGTTTCGAAGGCTTTGGCTGGGCCGTAGCTCATGCCCGGCGGAGCTTGGACGAAGACGACGTTGCCATAGACGAGCAGCCGGCTCGAATCCTCGGCGAAGCAGCGGGCGATGTCGCGTAGAACGAAATTGTCAACGAACGTGTCGTCGGCGCCCAAGAAGTAGAGGACGTCTCCGGTCGAAAGCCGAATTCCCTTGTTCATCGCATCAAATATGCCGGCGTCCCTCTCCGAGACGACTGTGTCAAGGCGATCCCGGTAGCGATCGACGATGGCAAGAGTTCCGTCCGTTGACATACCATCGACGAAGATATATTCCACGCTGACGTCTCGCTGACGAAGCACCGATTCGATCGTGCGTTCAACGGTGGAAGCAGCGTTGAAACACACCGTGATTACGGAGATCTTGCAAGGTTTCATAATGAAACAATCCTGCTTCGGTCAGGACTTTTCAAGAAGCTCTGGAACCGGTTTCCACCGTGTCATCAACGGCATAGCACGCAAGATGCGATGCAAAACTGCCAGGCGCTTTCGCCGAGGAGTTAGCGCCCCAGCAATTCGCAACAGAACCCCAACCCTGCCGCCGCAGATTCTCGCGATATCGACGTCCCAGAAATAGCCGATCTTCGCCAAGTGGGGAAACCGCGAGAAGAAAACGTCCCGGTCAGGAGGATATCGATAGTTTGACCCCGCCGACAATGTAAGTCGCCCGTAGTGCACGCATTTCGTAGGGAGCATCACGATCAATTTCTTGCTGTCGTGAATGCGTATGCACATCTCGACATCATTGAACGCACCGGAGTAGCACTCAGGCACCTGCCCGATCTCGAAAAACGTTTCGCGCTCAAAAACGTTGAGATTGAGCGTCATTAAGGGGACGACACAGATGGACATGGGCGATTGATTGCTCTCCTGGATGGGCAGATCTGAAACAGTCAAGCGGGGAATGATGCAACCGATCTCAGAGCTGCCCCGCTGGATTAGGGAAAACGCGCTTTGAAAGAAATCCAACGCCGGGTAAACATCAGAGGCCGATAGCACGATCCATGGCGCCGTGATCATTCGGGCGCCAATGTTATAGCCTTCCGCGAAGCTGAGAACATGCCCTTCGTGATGATAGCGACCTCCGAGACGCTCGATCTCGCCGCAAAGCCACTCGTCACGTTCGGCACTGCCGTCAACCACCAACAACTCGAGCACCAACGGATCCTGCAGCGATAAAGAGGCTGCGAACAACAGGGATGCGCGAAGATGTGGGACGTTGGTTTTCGAAAAATGGTTGAGGACAACCCCGAAAGGCTGATCCCAAACTTCCCCACTCATTCTTGATCCAAGCATAGTTGATAACTCAGGGTTTACCGTGGTTTATCAAACTATTTATAAACCTGAATGGCGCAAGAAGAGAATTCATCATCATCAAGAAATTGGGGCGCAATTCTCTAATAAAAAAAGGCATGAAAATCTGTACGCCCTGTGCAACCAAGGTGGCATACGCCGCCCCTTTCACACCGTATCGCGGCAGTAGGATCACATTGAATGCTATGTTCAGGACGGCGCCGGTGATCGTCAGATACATCGAGTAGCGCTGCAGATTCTGAACCGTCATCCAGCCGAGCTGGATGACGCCAAGACACACGAAGACGCCTGCCCAGATCTGGATCGAGAGGACGGCTGCCGATTCGCGGAACGCTGGCCCGTAGAGAAATGCGATAATTCCATGAGCGGTGAAGGTCGTGAAGACGGCCACAAAGATCGCCAGCCAAGCCATCACGTCGTAGAGCAACTGCACGCGATTAAGAAAGATGCGGTTGTCCTGTCGCCTTGCCAGGATCAAGGCAGGTAACACCGAGCTGGCAATACCGAGCGGTATGAAGTACCACATCTCGCTCAATCGCACGGAAGCGGCAAACAGGCCAACTTCATGGTCACCGAGAAAGTGGCCGATCATGATCTGGTCAATGCGCATGTAGATTACCACAGCGATAACTGCGATGATCTGGGTCCAGCTATGCGAAAGCAGTTCTCTGGCGCAGTTCCATTCAAAGTGCCAACGAACCCGAACGCGCGCGTTTCGACGATATACGATGATCAGGAAGACTGCGGTGATCGCGATCTCGGCTAGTCCGAGGAGCGCAAAGCCCAGCAGAGACCCTGAGTTCAGCAGCAGAACGATCTTGCCAATCGTCGTCAGCAAAAATGCGCTACTTGCCGATAAGACGGTGTATTTAGACTGAACCGTCGACTGAAAATAGTAGTCGATCACGTTCGTCGACTGAAAGATGAATCCGAGCGCAGCGATTCCAACAAGCAGGGCTACGGTCGTCTCACCTGGCCGAACGAGCCCTATCGCGCCGATCGATACCGCCACCGCAGCGGTGCTCGCGATCAGCTTCAACCCCAACGCAGAGCCGAGGATTTCTCCCTGTCGCTCCGGCTGCTTGATCAACTCGCGAATGACGATGTTGTCGAGACCCAAGAGCGCGATGCTTCCAAAAAAGCCGGCGAAAGAGCCAGCATAGCTCCACAGTCCAAGCTGCGTAGGTCCGAGGTAGCGGACCAACCAGATGCCGACTAATAACCCGGCGCCCATCCTGAAAATTCTGTCCGCGAAAAGCCATCCGCCATTGCGGATAATGGTTTGAAGCTCTACTCGACCTTCAAGACGTTGCCGAAGGATCACCGGCAGAAAGCGGTGCCAGCCGAGATTGGAGCGAGCGGGCTGGGATGTCGAGACTTCCATGTATTGGCTTTGACTCAAATGACCTGTCCGTTACGCACCTGTTCCTGGAAGAGAGCGTAAGTCCTGGCGATTCCCTCTGCCAGAGAAACGTGCGATCGCCATCCGATGGCACTCATCTTCGAAACGTCCATCAATTTACGTGGCGTGCCATCGGGTTTCGTCGCGTCGAATGTCACGGCACCATTGAAGGCGACGACATCCAGGATCGTTTCCGCCAGAGCGCGAATCGTCACATCCGTTCCGCTGCCGATGTTGAAGAGGCCGTCGTCGATTCCATCCCTCTCCATCAGGAATACGCACGCGTCTGCCAAATCGTCCACATAGAGGAACTCCCGCATCGGCTTCCCACTCCCCCACACGACCAGCTCCGTATCCCCCCGCGTCTTCGCCTCGTGAGCCTTGCGAATCAGCGCTGGCAGCACATGAGACGTGGCCAGATCGTAGTTATCGTTTGGCCCGTACAAATTCGTGGGCATAGCGCTCACATATGCCCGCCGGTACTGCCGGTTGTACGACTCGCACAGCTTGATCCCCGCAATCTTTGCGATCGCGTACGGCTCGTTGGTCTGCTCCAGCGGGCCGCTTAACAGATACTCTTCCTTGATCGGCTGCGGGCAGTCGCGCGGATAGATGCAACTCGACCCGAGGAATAACAGCCGCTGCACGCCGGCCTCGTGCGCGGCGTGGATCAGGTTCGCCTCGATCATCAGGTTCTGGTAGAGGAAGTCCGCGCGGTAGACGTTGTTGGCCTGGATGCCGCCGAC
>CAXTDA010000006.1:0-29134 GCA_964242935.1 uncultured Burkholderiaceae bacterium
TTGTGGAGCCCCGCTTCCCTGTGCCGGGCCGGGGGCGAGGTCGCCCTGCACGTCTCGGCCGCCGGCGACGACCGCATCGCATTCGCCGTGGCCGACAGCGGCATCGGGATCGCGGCCGAAGAGCAGGACGTCATCTTCGAGGCGTTCCGACAGGCCGACGGCAGCACCCATCGCCGCTTCGGCGGCACCGGGCTCGGGCTGTCGATCTCGCGCGACCTGGCGCGCCTGCTCGGCGGCGACATCGGCGTCGAGAGCACGCCGGGCGAAGGCAGCGTCTTCACGCTGACGTTGCCGACGACGTGGTCGTCGACCGCGCGCGTGGTGCCGGCGACCGTGGCCGTGCCGTCGCATGCGGCGATCGCGTCGCCGCCGGCGCGTGCGAGACCGTTGCCCGCGGCGTCCCCGATCCCGTCCCGCCGCGCGTCCGATCCGCTCGGGGCGTCGGTGGAACCCACCGATGATCGTCGGCGCCTGACCGCCGACGCGCGCGCCATTCTCGTCATCGAGGACGACGTGCGCTTCGCCGCGATCCTGCAGGACCTCGCGCACGAGATGGGCTTCCAGTGCATCGTCACGCACACGGCCGCCGACGGTCTCGCGGCCGCGTCGGCCTACAAGCCGAGTGCGATCCTGCTCGACATGAACCTGCCCGATCACTCCGGTCTCGGCGTCCTCGACCAGCTGAAGCGCAATCCGCGGACGCGGCACATCCCGGTGCACGTCGCGTCGGTGGCCGACTACAGCCAGGAGGCGCGCGAGCTCGGCGCCGTCGGCTACGACCTGAAGCCGGTCAAGCGCGAGCGGCTCGTCGAGGCGCTCGAGGACCTGCGCTCGCGATTCTCGAAACAGCTCCGCCAGGTGCTCGTCGTCGAGGACGACGCGCGGCAGCTCGACAGCATCCGGCATCTGCTCGAAAGCGACGGGGTACGGATCGTCGGCGCCGCGACCGCGTCCGAGGCGCTCGTGCACCTGCAGGCCGCGACCTTCGACTGCATGGTCATGGACCTGAACCTGCCCGACCTGTCGGGTTACGACCTGCTCGAGAAGATGGCCGCGGAGGACGACGTCGGGTTCCCGCCGGTCATCGTCTACACCGGCCGGCTGCTGACGCGCGACGAGGAGCAGCGCCTCGGCCGCTATTCGAAGTCGATCATCATCAAGGACGTCCGTTCGCCGGAGCGGCTGCTCGACGAGGTGACGCTGTTCCTGCATCAGGTCGAGGCCGACCTGCCGCCCGACCGGCAACGGATGCTCCGCGAGGTCCGCAGCCGCGAGGCGACGTTCGAGAATCGCCGTGTGCTGGTCGTCGAGGACGACGTCCGCAACATCTTCGCGCTGACCAGCGTGCTGGAGCCGAAGGGGCTCAAGATCGAGATCGCGCGGAACGGCCGCGAAGCGCTCGAGGCCCTCGCGGCGAGCGCCGCCGATCCGGCGAAGACCATCGACCTCGTGCTGATGGACATCATGATGCCGGAGATGGACGGCTACACCGCGATGCGCGAGATCCGGAAGGACCCGCGCTGGAAAAAGCTGCCGATCATCGCGCTGACCGCGAAGGCGATGCGCGACGACCAGGAGAAGTGCCTCGCCGCGGGCGCCAGCGACTACGTCGCGAAGCCGCTCGACGTCGAGAAGCTGCTGTCGCTGGTCCGCGTCTGGATGCCGAAGACGTGACCGGGCCACCGCCGATCGCGGCGACGCGGAGCGACTTCGACATCGAGACGCAACTGCTGCTCGACGCGATCTACATCAAGTACCACTACGACTTCCGGTCGTATGCCGGCGCGTCGCTGAAACGCCGCCTGAAGACGGCGATGGTCCGCTTCGACTGCGCCACCGTATCGCAGCTGCAGGACCGCGTCCTCCACGAGCCGACCTTCTTCCCGACGCTGCTCGACTACCTGACGGTGCAGGTGAGCGAGATGTTCCGCGACCCGGCCTACTTCCTCGCGTTTCGCCAGAAGGTGGTGCCGCTGCTGCGGACCTATCCGTCGCTGAAGGTGTGGATCGCCGGCTGCAGCACCGGCGAGGAGGCGTGGTCGTTCGCGATCCTGCTCCGCGAGGAGGGCCTGCTCGCGCGGACGCTGATCTACGCCACCGACATCAACCCGCGCGCGCTCGCCGAGGCCGAGGACGGCGTCTACGCGCTCGACCGCATCGCGGGCTTCACGGAAAACCATCGGCGATCGGGCGCCACCGCGTCGCTGTCGACCTACTACACGGCCGCGTACGGTCGCGCCGTCTTCGACAAGTCGCTCCGCGAACAGATCGTCTTCTCGGACCACAGCCTCGCGACCGACAGCGTCTTCGCCGAGATGCAGATGATCTCGTGCCGCAACGTCCTGATCTACTTCACGAACGACCTCCAGGAGCGCGCGGTCGGCCTGTTCCGCGAGGCGCTCTGCCGCAAGGGCTTCCTCGGCGTCGGCGCGAAGGAGACGCTGCGTTTCTCGAGCCATGCCGACGCGTTCGAGCCGCTCGTGGCGAACGAGCGCATCTACCAGAAGAAGGTCGATGGGTGAGCGGACGCAGCCGGACATCGGGCTCGGTCGCGGCGGTCTGTCGACCGAAGCGGGGTCGCTCCGCGGACGCGTCGACGCCGTCGTCATCGGCACGTCGGCGGGCGGCGTCGAGGCGCTGCTGGTGCTGCTGCCCGCGCTGCCGGAGCGGCTCGCGGCGCCGGTCTTCGTCGTGGTCCATCTCCCGCGCGACCGCCCGAGCCTGCTCGTGAAGGTGTTCGCCGAGCGCTGCGCGGTCCCGGTGCGGGAGGCCGACGACAAGCAGCCGGTCGAGCCGGGGACCGTGTATTTCGCGCCGTCCGACTACCATGTGCTGATCGACCAGGGGCCGACCCTGGCGTTGTCGGCCGACGACGCGGTCCACTATTCGCGGCCGTCGATCGACGTGCTGTTCGAAAGCGCGGCCGATGTCTACGGTGCCCGGCTCGCCGCGGTCGTACTCACCGGCGCCAACAGCGACGGCGCGAACGGACTCGAGGCGGTCCACCGCGTCGGGGGTATCACCATTGTTCAGGATCCGCAGTCCGCGTTAGCCTCCGCCATGCCGTCGGCCGCCCTGAAGCAGGTCGCAGCCGATCACGTTCTGAACCTCGAAGGCATTGCCGCGATGCTGCGCACGCTGGACACCCGATGACGCTTCGCCAGGCAGGTGACCGGTGACCGAGAACGCGCCGCCGCTCGTCAAGATCCTCCTCGTCGACGACCTGCCCGAGAACCTGCTCGCGCTGTCGGCGCTGCTGCGCCGCGACGGCGTCGAGCTGCTCGAGGCCCGTTCGGGTGCCGCCGCCCTCGAGCTGCTGCTCGTCCATTCGGTCGCGCTCGCGCTGGTCGACGTGCAGATGCCCGGGATGGACGGCTTCGAGCTCGCCGAGCTGATGCGCGGCAGCGAGCGCACGCGGTCGATCCCGATCATCTTCGTCACCGCAGGCGCGAGCGACGAACGCCGCGTCTTTAAAGGCTACGAGAGCGGCGCCGTCGACTTCCTGTTCAAGCCGATCGATCCGCACATCCTGACGAGCAAGGTCGACGTCTTCGTCGACCTCGCCGGGCAGCGGCAGCAGCTCGCCCGCGAGCTGCGCGAGAAGACCGAGACCCTGCGGCTGCACGAGATGTTCACCGCGATGCTGGGACACGACCTGCGCGGGCCGTTGAGCGCGATCGTGATGGGCTCGATCCTGCTCGAGAAGAAGGCGACCGACGACGTCACGCGCCGCTCGGCCGCCCGCACGCTGGCCAGCGCCAAGCTGATGAGTCACATGATCGCGGACATGCTCGACCTCGCGCGCGTGCGCCTCGCGGGCGGCATCCCGATCCGCGTCCAGCGGGTCGACCTGAGGACGCTGTTCGAGCAGGCGGTCGAGGAACAGCAGGAGGCGGCCCCCGACCGGCGCATCGCCCTCGAATCCGCCGGCCCGCTCGACGGCGACTGGGACGGTGTGCGGCTCTCGCAACTCGCGTTCAACCTGATCGGCAACGCGATCCAGCACGGCGACTCGGCCCACGGCATCGACTGCGTGCTCGACGGCAGCGACCCCGGCACCGTGGTCCTGTCGATCACGAACGGCGGCGCCATCCCGGCCGACAAGCTGCCGCACGTCTTCGACCCGTTCCGCAGTCGCGACGCGCATCGCTCGCGCGGCGACGGCCTCGGTCTCGGCCTCTACATCGTCGACCAGATCGCGCGCGCGCACGGAGGCCGCGTCGAGGTCCAGTCCGATGCGACGACGACCACGTTTCGCGTAACGTTGCCGCGCACGGCGGCCCGGCGATCGGATTCGCCTGCACACGTCGTGTCCTGAGAAGGTGTGAATCCGTGGCCTTGCCCTTCAAGTCCCGAAACGCGCGGCGTCGCATCCTGATCGTCGAGGACGACTGGGCGATCCTCGAAGTCCTGAAGCTGATGCTCGAGCACGAGGGCCACGTCGTCGTCACGGCCAAGGACGGGCGCGAGGCGGTCGCCCTGGCCGCCGCGAAGCCGTTCGACATGGTGCTGATGGACATCTCGATGCCCGAGATGAACGGCATCGAGGTGGCGCGCACGCTCCGCGCCGACCCGGCGACGGCCGACGTGCTGATCGGCATCCACACCGGCCTCGACGAGCACTGGGTGCGCGAGCGCTTCGCGGATTACGACCTGTTCCTGACGAAGGCGACCGACACCGACGTCCTGGTCGAGCGGATCGCCGTCCTGTTCGCGCAGCCGGCGGCGACGCGGGCACGGCGGATCGCGGCCGAGCAGGACCAGACGTTCACGTCCGACGAGCTGTCCCGCGCCCGCGAGGCGCTGCGGGCCGCGATGGGGATCGGACCGGTCGCGCTGACCACGCAGGCGCTGATCGGCGAGCTGCAGACCGAGATCGACCAGCTCCGCAAGATCGGCAAGTCGGACGTCGACATCGCCGGCACGATCGCCGACGCGATCGATCGCGACATCGCGCCGTCGGTCATCGAGCGCTACCGGACGCCGTAGGGTCCCCACCCGCGGCGCCTGCCGGTCGGCGACGTCAGGTCGTCTCGCGCCGCTCGTCATCCGACTTCGGCGCCGTCGTCGGCGCCGTCGTCCCGAACCGCAGCACCACCGCGCGGATGTCGTCGACCGCGATCGACAGACCCGTCTTCGCGACGATCAGCCCGAACGTCGCGAGCGTGGTGATCTCGTCGCGCGAAGCCGGCGACGCGACCGTCGCGACCAGCGTGTGATCGGCGAGGAAGTCGACGCGCATGGCCACCCAACGGTTCGCCTCCACCGGCACCGTCGCCTCGGCGCTGCCGGTCACGCGCTGCGTCACGGACGGGATGGCGAGGTGCTCGTCGCCGTCCGGCGTCATCGACAGACTGGCGCCGCGATCGACGACGACGAACTGGCCTTCACGCTGGGTCGCGACGCCCGGCGCCATGCTGTAGACCGGCAGCGAGGTCGAGACAGGATCGGCGGGACCGGAACGGTCGAGCGCGATGCTGACCCGGTCGCCGCTGGTCAGCACGGTGTCGGACACCTCCACCATCGCGACGGATCCGGATCCGCTGCCGACGCGACCGTCGGAACGGTCGAGACCCGCGACGTCGGTCGTGATCGAAGTCGTACCGCCCGACGGGCTCCGCGTCGCGGCGCCGCTGTCCGCCGGGACCAGGCCGGATGTCGCCCGCGTCGCGTCGGCGTCGGCCAGCGTGGTCGCGATCTCCGTGCCGTCCGGGACCGATGCGCTCGACCGGCCCGCCGTGCCGTTCGAGCCGGCCTGGGGACTGGTCAGCGCGGCCAGCGTGCCGATGAGCGGTAGGCTCGCGGCCGGCTCGATGGAGGCCTGCCCCATCATGGTCGACGACGCCAGGCGGTAGTTGCCCGCGTCGGCACCGCCGAGCGTGATGGCGCTGACCGCGACCGGCTTGCCGATGCCGATGTCGGGATCGGCGAAGCGGCCGCTGGCGCCGGCGGCGACGCGGTCGGCGCCGAGAACGCCGGAGAGGTCGATCGCGCCGACGGTCGCGCCGGTCGAACCGTCGTAGGTCTTGTCGGCGACCGCGGCACCGGTCGCCGTCAGCGTCGCCGGCGTGATGCTGGCCGTGCCGACCGTGCCGGTGGTGTCCAGCCGGTAGTTGCCGGCGTCCGCGCCGCTCAGCCCGACCGCGCCGATCGTCACCGCCTTGCCGCTGCCGACGTTCTTGTCGGCGAAGTGGCCGCCGGTCCCGCTCGCCGCCACCGCGTCGCCGCCGAGCACGCCGCCGAGCACGATGCCGCCGACCGTCGCGGCGGTCGTCGCGTCGTAGACCTTGTCGGCCACCGTCGCCGCACCGACCGTCAGCGTCGCCGGCGTGATGCTCGCCGTGCCGCCGCTGGTCGTCCGGTCGAGCCGGTAGTCGCCGGCGCTGGTGCCCGTCAAGGCGATGCCGGTAACGTTCGCCAACTTGCCGTTCGCCACGTTCTTGTCGGCGAAGGCGCCGCCCGCGACGGTGCCGACGGCATCGCCGCCGAAGATGCCGGCCAACGCGATCGGGCCGACCACGGCACCGGTGCCGCCGTCGTAGACCTTGTCGGCGACGGTCGCCGCGCCGACCGTCAGCAGCGCCGGCGTGATCGTGCCGGTCGGCCGCACGCCGCTGGTGTCGAACACGTAGTTGCCCGCATCGCTGCCGGTCAGCGTCAGGCTGGTCAGCGACACCGCCTTCGCGGTACCTGCATGCGCATCGGCGAAGGCCCCGTCGCCGGTCGCCTGGACCGCATCGCTGCCCAGCCGCCCGCCCACCGTCACGTTGCCCAGCGCCGCGACGGTCGTCGTGTCGTAAGCGCGGTCGGCCACGCTCGCCCCGGTCAACGTCAGCGTCGCCGGCGTGATGCTGGCCGTCCCCAGCGCGCCGGTCGTGTTCAGCGCGTAGTTGCCGGCGTCCGCGCCGCTCAGCGTCACGTTGCTGACGACGACGGCCTTGCCGGCGCCGACGTTCCTGTCGACGAACGCACCGGTCGCGGTGACGCCCACCATCTCGTTGCCGATCACGCCGTTCACCGAAACCCCGCTCACCGCGGCGGCCGTGGTCGCGTCGTAGACCTTGTCCGCGATGCTCGCGGCACCGACCGTCAGCAACGCCGGCGTGATGTTCGCGCTGCCGCCGGTGGTCGTCGCCGCGAGCCGGTAGTCGCTCGCGCTGGCACCGGACAACGCGATGCCGCTGACGCTCACGGCCTTGCCGCCGGCCACGTTCTTGTCCGCGAAGGCGCCGCTGGCCGTCGTGCCGAGCCCGTCGCCGCTGAACACGCCGCCGAGCGCGATGACACCCACGGTCGCGCCCGTGCCGCCGTCGTAGACCTTGTCGGCGACGGTCGCCGCGCCGACCGTCAGCAGCGCCGGCGTGATCGTGCCGGTCGGCCGCACGCCGCTGGTGTCGAACACGTAGTTGCCCGCATCGCTGCCGGTCAGCGTCAGGCTGGTCAGCGACACCGCCTTCGCGGTACCTGCATGCGCATCGGCGAAGGCCCCGTCGCCGGTCGCCTGGACCGCATCGCTGCCCAGCCGCCCGCCCACCGTCACGTTGCCCAGCGCCGCGACGGTCGTCGTGTCGTAAGCGCGGTCGGCCACGCTCGCCCCGGTCAACGTCAGCGTCGCCGGCGTGATGCTGGCCGTCCCCAGCGCGCCGGTCGTGTTCAGCGCGTAGTTGCCGGCGTCCGCGCCGCTCAGCGTCACGTTGCTGACGACGACGGCCTTGCCGGCGCCGACGTTCCTGTCGACGAACGCACCGGTCGCGGTGACGCCCACCATCTCGTTGCCGATCACGCCGTTCACCGAAACCCCGCTCACCGCGGCGGCCGTGGTCGCGTCGTAGACCTTGTCCGCGATGCTCGCCGCACCGACCGTCAGCAACGCCGGCGTGATGTTCGCGCTGCCGGTCGAGCTCGTCGTGTCGAGCACGTAGTTGGCGGCGTCCGCGCCGGTGAGGGCGACGCCGCTGACGGTCACGGCCTTGCCGTTGCCGACGTTCTTGTTCGCGAACGCGCCGGTGCCGCTGGTCCCGATGTCGTCGCCGCCGATCACGCCGGTCAACGCGACGCCGCTGATGGAGGCGACGGTGGTCGCGTCGTAGACCTTGTCGGCGATCGTCGAGCCGCCGACGATCAGGGTCGCCGGCGTGATGCTGGCGGTCCCGTTCGAACTCGTCGACGACAGGACGTAGTTGCCCGCGTCCGCACCGCTCAACGAGACCCCGCTCACCGCCACCGCCTTGCCGTTGCCGACGTTCTTGTCGGCGAAGGCGCCGGTGGCGCTGGTGCCGATCGCGTCGCCGCCGATCACGCCGGTCAGCGCCACGCCGTTGACCGAGGCGACCGTGGTCGCGTCGTAGACCTTGTCCGCGATCGTGGAGCCGCCGACGATCAGCGTCGCCGGCGTGATGCTGGCGGTCCCGTTCGAGCTCGTCGACGACAGGACGTAGTTGCCCGCGTCCGCTCCGCTCAACGAGACCCCGCTCACCGCCACCGCCTTCCCGGTCCCGACGTTCTTGTTCGCGAAGGCGCCGGTGCCGCTGAGCCCGACGTCGTCGCCGCCGATCGCGCCGGTCGACGCGATGCCGCTCACGGACGCGACGGTGGTCGCGTCGTAGACCTTGTCGGCGATCGTCGAGGCCCCGACGCTCAGGATCGCCGGCGTGATGCTCGCGGTCCCGTTCGAGTTCGTCGACGAGAGGACGTAGTTGCCGGCATCCGCTCCGGTCAGCGCGACCCCGCTGACCGTCACCGCCTTGCCGTTCGCGACGTTCTTGTTCGCGAACGCGCCCGTGGCGGTGGTCCCGATCGCATCGCCGCCGATCACCCCGGTCAGCGCCACGCCGTTGACCGAAGCGACCGTGGTCGCGTCGTAGACCTTGTCGGCGATGGTCGAGGCGCCGACCGTCAACGTGGCCGGCGTGATGCTGGCGGTGCCGTTCGCGCTCGTCGACGACAGGACGTAGTTGCCGGCATCCGCCCCGGTCAGCGTGACCCCGCTGACCGTCACCGCCTTGCCGTTGCCGACGTTCTTGTCCGCAAAGGCGCCGGTGGCGGTGGTCCCGATCGCGTCGCTGCCGATCACGCCGGTCAGCGCCACGCCGTTGACCGAGGCGACCCTGGTCGCGTCGTAGACCTTGTCGGCGACGCTCGCCGCACCGACCGTGAGCGTCGCCGGAGTGACCTGGCCGATGTTGCCGGTCGCGGTCGTGCCGGCCAGTTGATAGCCGTAGACGGTCGCGGCACCGTTGCTGACGCCGGTCAGCGAGAGGCCGCTGGCCGACACGCTCTTTCCGTTGCCGACGCCTTTCGTGGCATAGGTCGCGCCGGTGCTCGCGAACGTGACGGCATCGCCGTCGATCGCGCCGGCGACCGTGTAGTTGGCCGAGGTCAGCGTCGCCACGGTATTGCCGTCGTAGACCTTGCTGACACCGCCGGCGAGCCCGAGCGTGACGGTGGGAGCCGCGCGATAGACGAAGCCGTTGCCGCTGCCGAGCACGGTCGCGCCATAGGCGGCGTTGTACTGCTTGAACCCGTAGGCGAGGCCACCGCGGGTATCGTTCAGCGGGCTGCCCGAATAGACCAGCCAGCGGCCGCCGCCCGCGGCACCGATCGCCGACGCGCCGCCGTTGTTGATGAAGTTGCGACCCGCGGCCAGCACCACCGCATCGCCTGCGGCGCTGCCCGAGACGGCCTGGTTCAACGTCAGGTCCGCGGTCGCGCCGGTGGTGCGCAGCGTCAGGTTGCCCGCCGACGTCACGCCGTTGACGCCCCCGACCGTGCCGACCACGAGGCTCGCGGCGTCGACGAACGACAACGAGCCCGCATGGCCGGCGATCGTGCCCACATTGTTGGCGGCCGCGTTCAATGCGACCGCGGCCGACGGCGCGTTGACCAGCAGGCTCGGCGCGCTCAGGGTGCCGGTGCCGCCGACGCTGGACCCGGTCGCCGACAGGGTCAGCTGACCGGCCGCGGTGGCGTTGGCGTTGAGCGTCAGGTTGCCGGCCAGCGCCGTGAGCTTCAGCGCGCCGCCGCTGTTGGCGACGGACCCGGCGAGCGCGACCTGGCCGTTGACCAGTTCGAGCGTCCCGCTGGCCGCGAGCGAAACGGGCGCGGACACCGTCGACAGCCCGCTGCCGTCGCTCCGCCCCACGCGCACGTTCTTGCTGTTGGTGAGCTTGGCGAGCGTCGCCGAGGTCGCGAAGCCGCTCGTGCCGCCGATGGCGAGGCTGTCGCTCGCATTGAGCGGCTGCATTGCGAAGCTCGCGTTGGTCGCGCCGGTGACCGTCGCCGACGAGAGGTCCACCGCGGTCGCGTTCAGCGTGAGCAGGCTCGTGTTCGCGTTCAGCGCGAGAGCGCCCGTCGCGCTGATGACGCCCGGGCTCGACAGCGTGACGTTGGCGTTCGTGCCGGCGTTGATCGCCAGGCCGGTCACGCCGTCGACCGCGGCGATCACGAAGCCGCTCTGCGTCTGGTTGATCGTCGTCGGTCCGCCCACGGCCAGCGCCAGCTTCGTGAAATTGAAGACGGGAGCAGTCAGGGTCGCGCCGGCTCCCGCGTTGATCGCGAGGTTGGCCGCCGAAACGCCGCCGGCCGTGCCGATCACCTGGCCGCCGCTCAACAGATGCACGGTGCTCGCGGTCGTCGCGATGTTGGAGTCGAACGTGACGTCGCCGCCGTCGCTCCGGCCGATCACCAGCGTGGCCGCGTTGACCTGGCCGATGACCGAGTTGGGCAGGCCGCTGCCGAGGTTGATCGGGTTCGCTGCCGTCAGTTGCCGGATCGTCACGGCGCCGGCGCCCGCGTTCGACGTGACCTGCTGCGAGATGTTGACGTTGTCCCCGGTCAGCGTGACGTTGCCGGCGGTGTTGGTCAGCGTGCCGCCGGTGATCGCGATGTTGCGGTTGACGATCTCCAGGATGCCGGTGGCGGCGAACGAGAAGTTCGATGCGACCGACGCGGAGCCGGTGCCGTCGGTGCGGCCGATGGTCAGGTTCCTGACGCCGGGCAGCTTGGCCAGCGTCGTCGCCGACGCGAAGCCGTTGGCATCGCCGAGCACCATCGAGGTCGCCGGGTTGGCCGGCTCCAGGATCAGGCTGGCGGTGCTGAGGTTGCTGAGCGTCGCCGCCGTGAAGTCGATCGCCGAAGCGCGCAGCCGGAGCGCGCCGGCGCCGGTGTTGAGGTTCACGGTGTTCGAGAACGTGATCACGCCGTCGGTCAGGATGCCGGCGCCCGCGTTCATCACGAACGGCGTGTTGACGTCCACCGCGCCGCTCGCCGAGAGCAGCGCGCCGAGCGTCTTCGTCCCGCTCGTGTACGCGCCGTCGGCCTTGAACAGGATGCGGCCGCTGCCGAGCGTCATGGCGCCGTTCAGGTCGATGTTCCCGGTGCCCGCCGACACGTAGAAATTGCCGCCGTTCGTCGTCACCGGCGCGGTCATCGAGTAACCGCCTCCACCGGCGTTGTCGGAGTCCGCCCACACGCGGACATAGCCACCGTTCGTCGTCACCGATCCGCCGACGGTGACCCCGTCGGCGCCGAACAGCGTGATCGACGCGTTTCCCGGCGTGCCGCTGCCGACCGACGTGACGACGTGCGTCGGCAGCGTGACCGGATTGATTCCGGCGCCGTGTGCGATCAGGTTCGGGACGCCGACGATGTTGCCGGTCCCGGTCGCACCGGCCACGAACATCAGGCTGCCGGTGCCGAACACCTCGATCGTGTTGGTGCTGCTCGTGAAGTTGATGTTGCCGGAGCCGCCGGTGCCGCCTTCGACCCGCAGGCTGATGTTGTTCGCCATCGAGATCGTGCCGTCGCCGCCGTTCAGGGCCAGGTTGCCGACCGTCACGACGCCGGTGGCCTGCAGCAACACGTTGGCGTTCTGTGCCTCCAGATCCTTCTCGAAGACGGTCGTGCCGGTCAGCACCCCGGTGCCGGTGCCGCCGCCGGAGATCGTCAGCGTGGCCGGGTCGAGCAGCAGGTCGCCGGTCCGGCCGAGCGGCGCCCGCCCATCGGCGCGGCCGCTGTAGCGCAGGTCCTGCTTGCCGGAGACCTCGATGCTGCCGCCGTCCCCGCCCGCGGCACCGCCGCGGACCGACAGGTTGCCGGCCAAGCGCGTCGCGTCGTCGCTCCAGAACACGATGTTGCCGCCGTCGCCGTTGCCGGTCGCGTCGGCACGTGCCGTCACGCTGGCATCGGCGCTGACGGTCGTTGCATTTGCAACGGTTGCGTCCTTGCCTTTAAAGCCGCCGCCGACGCGGATGCTGCCGCCGCCGTTCGCGCCGCTCGCGTCGAGCGTGGCGCCGCGGTCGAGCACGATGTCGTGGCCGGTGACGGTGATCGCGCCCCCCGGACCGATGGCCGACGACACATCCAGCGTACCGGACACGTGCGTGCCGCCCTGCTCCGCATCGCCGTCGAGCAGGATGCGGCCGTTCCGTGCGATCAGGCCTTTCGCCTCGATCACGCCGGTGTTGTTGACGACGCTGTCGAGTGCCTTGTTCGCACTGCGGGCACTCAGCACGACGAGGCCGCCGTCGGCACTGATCCGGCCGCTGTTCTCGACCAGCGCGTCGACCACCGAGCGGTCGATGTTCACGCTGACGAGGCCGTCGCCGTTGAAGTCGAGGCTGACGCGGTCGCCGGCGGCGAGCACGGTGCTGCCGCCCGTCGTCGTGATCGTCCCGACGTTCCGCACCTGCGGCCCGAGCAGCGCGACCACGCCGCCGGTCGCGCTGATGTGGCCCTGGTTGACGACCGTGCCCGCGCCGGTGCCGCCGGTGAAGCGGTTGCGTCCGGCGAGGAAATCGCTGTCGGACAGCGATAGCGTACTGGCGACGAGGCCGCCGACGTCGACGCGCGCGCTGGTGCCGAACACGACGCCGCTCGGGTTGACGAGCCACACCTGGCCGTTCGCCGTCAGGCTGCCGAGGATGCTGCTCGCGGTGCCGCCGGTGACGCGGTTGAGCGCGATGCTGCCGGTACCCGGCTGCGCGAAGCGCACCCCGTTCGCCGCGCCGATGTCGAAGCTGTTCCAGTCGATCACGAGCCGGTCGCTGCCTTGCGTCACCGTCATCGTCGAGCCGTTCTGCCCGATGGACCCGCTACCGACGGTCACCCGACCGGCGGTCGGCAGGACGTTGCCATCCGCATGCGCCACCGACGCCGCGCCGAGCAGCGCGGACACCGTCAGGACCGCCGCGGCACCGCTTCCCTTCCGGCGCGAGTTCCGGTGTTCGGCGACGGCGACATAGGCGCCGGCCAACGCGCTCCAGACGAGGCGGTACACGTGGTTCAGCGATGCATGTTTCAAGGCGGTCTCTTCGTTGTGTGCGACGGTCAGAACTGCACGGTCGCTTGCAGCCAGACGCGGTTGCGCCTGCTGCGGCCCTCGGTGTCGCCGCCGTCGGGCGATCGCCCCGCATTGCCGCCGACCCGGTGCGCCACCGCGCTTCGGATCGACCACGCGCCCGCGCTGACGTTGAAGCCGACGCCCACGCCGGTCAGGCCGTAGTCGTTCGTGTCGCCGACGTTGGCGACCGAGCCGGTCCATCGGGTGTGGTGCAGTCGCACGCGCCCGCCGTCGACGAACACGAAGCCGAGTGCCCTGGCGGCCCCGCCGATGTCGAGCGAGCGCCGCAGCTCCAGCGTCGCCAGGACGCCGTCGTCGCCGGCGGCCTCGCCGAGTGCGTAGGCCCGCACGCCGCGCGGGCCGCCGAGGATGAATTTCTCGGACGTGTCGAGGTTGCCGCTGGCGACCTGGCCGTCGAACGAGCCGAAGAGCGTCCACGCGGAGATCGCGTCGCCGAGCGACTGCACGCGGGACAGGTGCAGCGTCGCCTTCTGGTAGCTGCCGTCGGTATGCGCGCTGACCGCGTCGAAGCGGCGGTCCGGCTCGTTGCCCGACAGGTCGACGCGTCCCACGGTCAGTGCCAGGGCGCCGTCGGTCGCGCCGCCGCCGCCGAACCCGTCGAACCGGTTGCCGTGGATCCCCACGGTCACGCTGTCGAGCCAGCGGTGACGCAGGTTGACGCCGTTGCCGTCGTCGATCAGGGTCCGGTGTTCGTAGGCGAATTGCAGCCCGAGGTTGCGTTCGCGGGTTCGCAGCAGCGCGTAGTCGGCACCCAGGACCGCGGTGGTGGCGCTGCCGCGCAACTCGAGCGGCTTCAGGTCGCCGCGGACGCGATAGCGCAGCGTCGACGCGGCGGCGTTGAGCCGCCAGCCGTCCGGCGTCAGCGGTGCGCTGTAGAAGGCGCCCAGGATGTCCGTGCCCGACGTCGCGTAGGCCTGCAGGCCGAGCGCGTCACCGATCCGCAGCGGATCGTTCCATTCGAAGTGGCCGCCGACGCGCACGGTGCCGGTGTTGCGGGTGCTGTAGTTGTCGAGCGTCGCGCCGCCCGCGAACGGCGCCTCCTCGCGTGCGTCGATGACGAGCTTGCTGGTGCCGCTCGTGTCGCCGCGCTCGAGCGCGGAGCGGGCGCTCAGGCCCGGCAGGTCGTTGATCGATAGCACGGCGCGTTCGAGGTCGTCGCGATGGAGCGCGACGTCGGGCAACGCCGCGTTCGCGATCGTCGCGAGCCGCTCGGGCGCGATGCGCGTCTGCCCCTGGATCACGACCCGGCCCGGACCGCTCTGCAGACGGCCGTCGAGCAGCGCGATCTCGAGGTCTCCCGCGGTCAGGTCCTGTCGGGGAAGATAGGCGCGAGCGAGGACGAAGCCGCCGCTCCGCAACCACTGCGTCAGGTCGTCGGCGAGCTGCTGGAGCTCGGCGTGTCCGAGCGTCTTCCCGATCGCGCCGCGCACCCGCGCCTGCAGTGCCGCTTCGGACGCGAGCCCGGTCGCGCCGCTGAAGCGGACCGAGCGCACCAGGACCCGGATGCCGCCCGGGACGTCCGGTGCCGCTGGCGCGTCGTCGGTGCGGGTCACCGGCGGATCGACGCGGCGGGCCGGCGGCGGGCTCGCACGTTGTTGCTCGTTCAGAATCTGGCCCGCGTCCGGCGGCGGGGCCGCGATCGATGCGAACGGTAGGGCACCGGCGAGGACGGCCGTGGGATAGAGCGAGTATCGAATCATGGAATCCCGGGGGAGTGGCTGCGAGGTGTCGTACGACGCTTCGCAGGCGCCCCTCAGGATCGCTTCGGCAACCCGTCCGCATACTTGAGGAAAAGCCGTGCGGAAAGCCGCGCACGATGCGGTCGATCATGCGTTAGCCCGCGCACCGTCCACCCGAATCGCGCACGTGCCCGCAGGTCGGGCGCGCGCCACGCGGCATCGCCGCAACACCGGTGTCCGGACCTTGCCGTTTGCGGCGTCGCGGCCGGGTCAGCGCTCGTCGATCGCCGTCAGCAAGGCGCCGTTCGCCACAGGCCGAGCGCCTTCTGGACCGGCCGGTCCGAGTAGCTGAAGAGCACGGCATCGTCGTCGGCCTCATGCCGGACCGGAAGCCACGACGGCGCGACGAAGACGTCGCGCGGCGTCCACGCGAACGTGGTGTCGCCGATGGTGGTCCGGCCGCGGCCTTCGACGACGTGATAGATCGTGCCGTCGGTGACGCGCTCGCCGGTCCCGTCGAAGCCCTTCGGCAGGAACTGGATGAACGTGCCGATCGTCGGGATCGCGGCGCCGCCGCTCGCCGGATTGACGAACTGCAGGCGGATGCCCGATGCCGGATGGAGCGGCCCCGAGCGCGCCAGCCGGTCGAGCGTCTCGCGGCTGCGCTCGTACGGATAGTGGAAGACCGGACTCGTCTTCGTCGCCGGCGTCCAGTCGACCGGCAGCATGTTGCTGCCGTAGCGCGCGAGCGCGTCGCCTTCGCTTCGCGCCACCGGCTGGGCGCCCTTGTCGTCCGCGTCGCCGAGGCGCTCGGCGAAGCTCGCATCGAGCATGCGGATCAGGGGGATGTCGAGGCCGTCCATCCAGATCACCGGCTCGCTGCCGGTGTTCCCGTGGTCGTGCCAGGTCCACGACGGCGTGATAATGAAGTCGCCGCGCCGCATCGTCACGCGCTCGCCGTCGACCGCCGTGTAGGCGCCCTCGCCTTCGACGACGAAGCGGAGCGCCGACTGGGTGTGCCGATGGCTCGGGGCCACCTCGCCCGGCATGATGACCTGCAGGCCGCAATACATCGTGTGCGTGATCGACGACTGGCCGCGAAGCGCCGGGTTCTCGAGGATCAGCACGCGCCGCTCGGCCTCCTTGGCGGTGATCAGCCGGCCGGCTTCGAGCAGGTAGTCGCGGATCGCGTCGTAGCACCAGTGCGCCGCCAGGCACGGCGACTTCGGCTCGGGGATGACGAGACTGCCCAGCACTTCCCACAGCGGCGTCATGCTGTGCCGGTCGATGCGCTCGTAGAAACCGCGACGTTCGTCGGTCAGGTTCGGCTTGTCGAACATGGCGGTCAGGAGTTGCCGAACGTGAACGTGAAGCGCTGCCCGTTGAGGTCGCCGTACCCGTTGCCCGACGCGCCGGCACCGACGATGTGGAACGGCCCGGTGCGGCCGTCGTCGCAGTTGAGCACCCCCTCGCCGCGGCGCCGCGACGTGTAGACGAAGTCGCCCTTGCAGGTCGTCTTGTGGTTGGAGACGAGCGTCAGGTCGCCCGATCCGGATTGATAGCCCGAACCGGACACGACGCCGTTGAACGTCTCGTCCGACCGCTGCATCTGCCCGATCACCGGACGGCTCGCGGTGCAGGCTCCGAGGATCAGCGTGGCGAGGAGAAGGACGGGGAGGCGTGGTTTCATGATTCCGGTTCCTGTGGAAAATGCCATGTACGGGGTCTTCAAGCTTTCGCCTTCTTCGCCGGCTTCGACGCATTGAGCGCGATCGCGGCGCGCACCAGCGTCTTGAAGGCCGACTCGTCGACGGTGTCGCCTTCGCGGATGTCGATCGCCCGACGGACGTTGCCTTCGAGACTCGCGTTGAAGAGACCGGCCGGATCGGGAAGCGACGCGCCCTTCGCGAACGTCAGCTTGACGACCTCCTTGTACGACTCGCCGGTGCAGACGATGCCGTCGCACGACCAGACCGGCGTCCCCCGCCACTTCCACTCCTCGACGACGTCCGGGTCGACCTGCCGGATCAGCTCCCGCACGTCGGCCAGGACGTCGCCGCGCCAGTCGCCGAGATCGGCGATCCGTTTCGAGATGAGGGCGGACGCCGAGAGGGACGCGGACGCGCCGTGGCTCGCGCTGGACGCTTTCATGGGCATGGACTCCTGACCGATGCGGCCCGCCAATCTATCGTCATCGGGACTTCTTTTCCAGCGGCGGCCGTCACGCCGTCACCGCTCGTCGAGTCCGCGTCCTCGAATCGTCATTCGGTCTCGCGTCTCTCGATCGACGCGAGGCTCTCGGTCCAGTCCAGTGCCGACCGACACCACTTCTGCTTTCGCGGCACGAGGCACGGCGCTCGGCGAGACGACCGACGCGCAGTCCGTGGATCTTCGGATGGTCGGCCTGGATCACCGCCAGCTTGCTACAGCCCATGCATCGGAACGCGCAACAACTATCTTGCGAATAACCGCCAGGCGGCCACAAACGCGCCAAATGGCTCGGGGCCTGGGGAAATCCCCGCGTATGATCGGTCGATAGGTGGCGTACGCCGTGGCGCGCCGGCTTCGATCAGCGTCGATCCGAAGTCCGACAAGCCGTCCTTCGGTCGCCGATGCGTCCGGGCTGCGATCGAGCGGTGGGGCCTTCCGAGGACGGTCCATGCAGCTCGACGTGCCCGCGCGCGATGCGGCCAAGAACAGGGAACTTCGGACAGCGGGGCCGTCGTCGCCCGATGTCGCACTGGTCACGGCCGCGCTGATCGCGGGGATCGGCATCTACGTGCTCACCGGATGGGCGATCGGCAGCGAGCCCATGGTCCGCGTGTTGCCGAATTCCGTGGCGATGAGCGTCAACGCGGCGATCCTCTTCGTCGCGGTGGCGATCTGCCTGTCGCCGACGCCGCAGGGCGCGGGACCGACGCACATCCGCACGGCTGCGGCCTGCTTCCTCGTTGCGCTGCCGGCCGCGATCCTGTTCGAGCACTGGACCGACATCGACCTGGGAATCGACTGGGCGGCGCTGCACGGCACCGTGAGGGACGACAACCCGCGGCCGGGCCGCACGGCACCCAACGCGTGCGTCGCGCTTCTGATGACGGCCGTGTTCTTCCTGCTGGTCGATCACCGATCCACGAGGACCAGCAGGACGTTGCAAACGATCGTCGCGGTGGCCGTCTACGGCACGCTCGGCATCGCGGTGGCCGGACTCGCCGGTTACGTGCTCGGGCTCGACGCGTTGTACCGCCTCGGTTCCTCCAATCGCATGGCGGCGTCCACGGCCATCTCGCTGCTCCTCGCGGGAATCGGCATGAACACGCGCCTGAACCGGGCGCCGTGGCGGCAGGACGTCGCGAGCGCCGGAAGCGCGATGCGGCGGATCGTGAAGGGATCCGCGACCGTGCTGACGTTCGTCGCGATCATCACCGGTCTGACCGGCTTCGCGATGCTGAAGGCTGGTTTCGACCATGCGAGGCTCGAATCCTTGCAGGCCACCACGCACGACACCGCATCCGTCGTGAGCAACATACTCGAACAGCACTTTCATCGCGCCCGCTCGGTCGCCGAAAGCACGACGCTGCGGACCGGCCTCGCCGATGCGAGTCACGATCCATCGGGCCACGCGGACCGGCAGTCGCTGCGCGTCATCGGAGAGAGCCTGGTCGCCTCGGCTTTCAGCCATGTGGCCTTCTTCGATGCGAAGGGGGACGAGATCGCGTCCTTCGGCAAGCCGACGAATGCGGATCCGTCGGCAGTGGCCGTCGCGATCGATCGCGGCACGACTCGCGGGATGCTGGCGTGGCACGACGGCTTCGTGCTGCGGACCGACGAAGCGGTGACCGACCGCGGCCGCATCGTCGGACGTCTCGTCGCCTGGCAGAGGCTGCCCGCGATGACCGCGGTCGTCGAAGGCCTGCGCCTCGAGAACGATTCGACCGATGTGCTGATCTGCACTCGCGAAGCCGGCGACGCGGTCTGCTTCCCGAGCCGCTTCTACCCGAAGCTGCAGATTCCGCTGATCGTGGACGGCGAGCCCAACCTGGCCATCTCGCATGCCTTGCTCGGACAACGCGGCGTCATGATGGTCGACGACATGCGCGGCAAGAACGTGCTCGCCGGATACGAGCCGCTCGTCGACGACCGCCTCGGGATCGTCGTGAAGACGGACAGCGCCAATCTGTACGCGCCGATGCGCGACCGCCTCAACCTGCTTGCCGGATGGATGGTGTTGATCATCGGCTCCGGAACGCTGATCCTGCGCGCTTATCTGAAGCCGTTGTCGCGCCTGCTGATCGAACGGCACCTGGCGCTCGAGGAAAGCGAGGAGCGCTTGCGCGTCACGCTGCAATCGATCGGCGATGCCGTCATCACCACCGACATCGACGGCGACGTCAGCTATCTGAACCCGGTCGCCGAAACGATGACCGGCTGGCGCCGCGACGAAGCGTACGGCCGCCCCCTCGGCGACGTCTTCCACCTCGTCGACGTCGAAACCGGCGAGCCCGCGCCGAGTCCGCTCGAGAAGGTGTTGCAGACCCGGACCGCCGGTGCGCTCGCGAAGGGAACCGCGTTGGTCCAGCGCGGCGGCGCCCGCTTCCAGATCGAGGATTCGGCCGCGCCGATCGTCAACTCGAGCGGTGTTGTCCTCGGGGCCGTGCTGGTGTTCCACGACGTCAGCCATGCGCACGCGATGGCGGCCGAGATGTCGCATCAGGCGATGCACGACCCGCTGACCGGACTGATCAACCGGCGCGAGTTCGAGCGCCGTCTGCAGTCGTCGCTGCAGACGGCGGTGCGGGGCAACGATCATTCGTTGCTGTATCTCGACCTCGACCAGTTCAAGATCATCAACGACCGTTGCGGGCATGGCGCCGGCGACGAACTGCTCCGGCAGCTGACCGCCCTCCTCCACGACAAGCTCCGCAGGGGCGACACGCTGTCGCGGTTGGGCGGCGACGAATTCGGGGTCCTGCTCCAGGGATGCGGCGTCGCCCCGGCATGGTGGATCGCGGAAGGGTTGCGGCAGACCGTCAGCGATTTCCGTTTCGCGTGGGACGACAAGACGTTCGGGCTCGGCGTCAGCATCGGCCTCGTGACCTTCGGCGACGACGGCCTCACGCTGAGCGACGTCCTGCGGATGGCGGATTCCGCCTGCTACGTCGCCAAGGACAAGGGACGCAATCGCATCCAGGTGTACACGTCGGACGACGAGGAGCTGGCGCTGCGGAGCGGTCAGATGGGCTGGATCGGCCGGATCCACAAGGCCCTCGAAGAGGAGCGATTCGAACTGTTCTCGCAACGCATCGTCGCGTTGCACGACGAATCGGAGCAAGACAGCCATTACGAGCTGCTGCTGCGCCTGCGCGACGAGAACGGCGACCTGGTGGCACCGATGGCCTTCATTCCGGCGGCCGAGCGCTACGGGCTCATGCCGACGCTCGATCGCTGGGTCATCTCGACCGCGTTCGCGCATTTCCGCACGCTGCACGGCGCCGGCGCGGAGGGGATGTGCGCGATCAACATCTCGGCGAACTCGATCTGCGACGAGACGTTCGCGTCGTTCCTCCAGGACGCGTTCACCACCCATCGCGTGCCGCCCCGGAACATCTGCCTCGAGATCACCGAAACGGCGGCGGTCACCAACCTGAAGCAGGCGATGCTCTTCATCCGGTCGCTGAAGGCGATGGGCTGTCGCTTCGCGCTCGACGATTTCGGCAGCGGCATGTCGTCGTTCGCCCACCTGAAACACCTGCCGGTCGACTTCCTCAAGATCGACGGCGCGTTCGTCAAGGACATGGCCGACGACCCCATCGATCGCGCGATGGTCCGCTCGATCCACGAGATCGGCCACGTGATGGGGTTGAAGACGATCGCCGAATTCGTCGAGAACGATGCGATCCTGGCGGAGCTGAAAGTGATCGGCGTCGACTTCGCGCAGGGCTACGGCATCGAGAAGCCGCGGCCCGCCTGGTGAGGGCGACCGGTGTCCGGCCCGGACCGCACCGTCTTCAGAAGCTCGCCTGTGCCGACAGATAGACGCCTTGCTGGTCGGGCTTGTCGGCGATGCGGCCGAGCCGCACGAAGGCCGCGGTCAGCGCGAACCGCTTGCTCGGCAGCCATGCGACGAAGAGGTCGTGATACGCCTCCTCGCGAAACGCCGACAGGTTGTTCGGCTTCTGCCGGTATTCGTAGCCGATGCCGATGCGGTCGGTGACGAAGACCGCGACCGAGCCTTCGAACACGACACGATAGCGATCGCCGAGGTCGCCGCCGAAACCGAGCAGGCCGAGCTGGTTCGCCTTCGTCGCGCGGACGGTGCCGTCGACCAGCACGTTGCGGCCGCCGAGACCGGCGAGGAACAGCTTGGTCGCCGCGACGTAGAGGTCGAGGCCCGACGCGCGACGCGCGCCGATGGCCTTCGGCACGAAGTCGAAGTCGCGGTTGTGCTTGTATTGCGCGCCGACCGCGACCTGCGGCAGCCAGCGGTCCTGGTCGAATACCGCATCGCCGGCCACCCGGACCTTGACGCCCGCCAAGTCCTGCTCGATCGAACGCCCCGGCACCGTGCTGCCGAGCCCGAAGCGTTGCCGCGCGAACGAGAGCTCGACGCGGTCGTGGATGCCGACCGCCGCCGACAGGACACGCAGGCGGAAGTCGTCGACGTCGACGTAGGTTGCCGACGCGGTGGCCCCGATCTCGTCGCGCGTGCCGTAGCCGGCGATCAGCGCCCAGGGCACGAGGCCGCCGCCGGCCGCGCCTTCGAGTTCGGTGACGCCGCCGGTCGCGAGGATGCGGCCCTGCGCCCGGACCGGCTGGATGCCCGTCACGACCAGGATCGTCGCGACCGCGGCCCGACCGAGCGCCCCGAACAAGCCGCACTTCACTGCCGTCGTTCGCAACCGCATTGCGCACCCCCGCGATTCGCGCGCCCTCGGCCGAACGTCGTTCGATCAAGTTATCGCGCGCGATGCCGATCCGCTCACTAGAGCCGCGCCGGTGCGCGCTGTCTGCTGTATACCCGGTCGACGCGGTCGCGGTCACGCGATTCGGCAGGTCGGTCTCGATCCTGTGGTTCACCTGCGACGCTTCACGATGAAACTGCGCCTTTCCCTCCTGCTCGTATCGTCGATCCTTGCGGTCGGACCGGCGCGGGCCGACCCGCCCGAACCGACCCTCTACCAGCGGCTCGGCGGCAAGGCGGTGATGACGCGTGTCATCGAAGAGACCATCGAACGGATGGTGGCCGACCCGACGGTCAATCAATCGTTCGACGGCGTCAACCTCGAGAAGCTCGATGCGAAGATCGTCGAACAGGTATGCGCGCTCGCCGGCGGTGGCTGCGTCTACGGTGGCGAGGACATGAAGGCCGCGCACGACGGGATGAACATCGGGCAGCGCGAGTTCTATGCCCTCGTCGAAGCGCTCCGCACGGCGCTCGACGCGAACGGCGTCGGCGAGCGCGAGAAGAACGAGCTGCTGCGGTTGCTCGCGCCGATGAAGCGGGACGTCGTTTCGCGTTGAGGCGCCGATGCGCTCGCTCGCGTTCCGCCTGCTGCTCGTCGTCGTGCTCGCCCACGCGAGCGGGCAACGCGCGACCGCCGCGACGCTGAGCGTGCATGTCGTCGACCAGTCGGCCGTCGCGATCGCCGACGCCGTGGTCTATGCGATTCCGACCGCGCCGGCGTCGCCGGGCAAGCCGCCGGCCGCGGTCGAGATCGCCCAGGCGCAGCGCGCTTTCTCGCCGCTCGTCACCGTCGTGCAGACCGGCGCATCCGTGTCGTTTCCGAATCGCGACACCGTGCGCCACCAGGTCTATTCGTTCTCGCCTGCGAAGACATTCGAGCTGCGCCTGTACGCCGGCATGCCCGCGACGCCCCTGATCTTCGACAAGCCGGGTCTCGTCGTGCTCGGCTGCAACATCCACGACCGCATGATCGCGTACGTGATGGTGGTCGACACGCCGTGGTACGGAAAGACCGCCGGCGGCGGCGAGGTGCGGATCGACGGCATGCCCGCGGGGACGTACAAGCTGTCGCTGTGGCACCCGCGGATGGCGGCGGAGGCGCCGCCGCGGACCGTGGTCGTGACGTCCGAAACCCGCATCGACGCGGTCGCCGAGCTGAAGCCGGACACATGACCGCCGGCGCGATCCGCCGTCTTCTGTCCGCACTCGTCAGGGCCTGCACCGCGCGCGGACTGCAAGCGCGCATCGTGATCGCGTTCGTCGCGCTGCTCTGCACGCTGCAGCTGATCGCCCTGGTGTTCGTGCACGTGGCTGGCACCACGACGACCGAAGCGCACCTAGCCGGCGAACTGACCACCGGCGAGCACATCTTCAACCGGATCCTCGAGGAGAACACCAACCGCCTGGCGCAGGGTGCGCGCATCCTCTCGTCGGACTTCGCGTTTCGCGAGGCGGTCGGCACGCGCGATCGGGAGACGATCGTGTCCGCGTTGACGAACCACGGCTTGCGCATCAAGGCCGACCTGATGCTGCTGGTCGGCCTCGACGGGCGGGTCATCGCCGACACGCTGGCGACGACGACGGCCGGCGATGCGTTCCCGCATGCGGGGTTGATCGAAGTGGCCGCGGCGAAAGGCACGGCCACGGCGACGGTCCGGATGTTCGGCGCGACCTATCAGATCGTCGTCGTGCCGGTCCTGGCGCCGTTGCCGATCGCCTGGGTCGCGATGGGGTTCCTGCTCGACGACGAGGATGCGAGCGATCTCCGGCGGCTGACGGGGCTGCAGGTCTCGTTCATGAGCCGGCAGGGCAAGTCCGGCTGGCGCATCGACGGTTCCACGCTGCCGCTGGCGCTTCGCCCCGCGCTGATCGACGCCGTCGCGCGATCGAGCTTCGACGGGTCGGACCGCGCGCGGACCGTGACGCTCGACGGCACCGACTACATGACGCTGGTATCGACCGAAAGCTCCACCGGGGACGGTCGCGTCGTGGCGATCCTGCAGCGCGAACTGGCCGCGGCACTGCAACCGTTCAACCAGCTGCAGACGCAACTCCTCGCGATCTCTGCGTGCGCGTTGCTGCTTGCGATCGGGAGCAGCCTGCTGATCGCGCGCAGCATCGCGCGACCGTTGCAGTCGTTGTCCGCGTTCGCGCGACGGATCGCGGCCGGCGACTACGGCGCGTCCCCCGGGATCCGGCGGCAGGACGAGATCGGCGACCTCGCGACCGCGTTCGACCACATGCGTGAACGCATCACGGATCGCGAACAGCGCATCCTCGACCTCGCGTACCGCGACGCGTTGACCGGCCTGCCGAACCGCGCGCTGTTCGCCGATCGCCTGCATCAGGCGATCGCCACGTCGCGACGCCTGCAGCGGCCGCTGACCGTCGTGATGATGGACCTCGACCGCTTCAAGGTCGTCAACGACTCGCTCGGTCACCAGGGCGGGGACCAGCTGCTGATCGAGGTCGCCAAACGGCTGCAAGGCGTGTTGCCCCGCGAGTCCGACACGCTCGCGCGGATGGGTGGCGACGAGTTCGCGGTCCTGCTGCCGACCGACGGCGCACGCGACGTGATGGTCGTCGTGAGGAAGCTGCTGCAGTCGCTCGACGCGCCGATCTCGATCGACGGGCATCTGGTCGACGCGCACGCGAGCGCCGGGGTGGCGACCTTTCCCGAGCACGGTGACGACCTGATCACGCTGCTCCGCCATGCCGACTCGGCGATGTACATCGCGAAGCGGCACAACACCGGCGTCGCGATCTTCGACCCGCGCTACGACGAGGACTCGCGCGAGCGCCTCTCGCTGATGAGCGAGCTGCGCCAGGCCGTGGAGCGCGACGAGCTGGTCCTGTACTACCAGCCGAAGGTGGACCTGGCGGCGCCCGACAAGCTGCAGGCCGAGTGCCTCGTGCGCTGGGTCCACGCGATGCGCGGCTTCGTGTCGCCCGACGAGTTCATCCCGTTCGCCGAGCAGACCGGCTACATCTCGTTGATCACCGAATGGGTGATCCGCCATGCACTCGTGCAGCTGCGGGCGTGGCACGACGCGGGCCACGACATCGACCTGTCGATCAACATCTCGACCCGCGACCTGGTCGACGCGCACTTCCCCGACCGGCTCGCCGCGGAGCTCGCCGCGTCCGGCTGTTCGGCGTCATGGATCGTGCTCGAGATCACCGAGACGTCGCTGCTCGACGATCGCGGCCATGCGGTCACCAACGTCGACCGGCTGCATGCGCAGGGCTGCCGTATCTCGATCGACGACTTCGGCACCGGCTACTCGTCGCTCGCGTACCTGAAGCGGCTCCGCGTCGACGAGCTGAAGATCGACAAATCGTTCGTGCTCAACATGAGTACCGACGCGAACGACGCGATGATCATCCGCTCGACCATCGACCTCGGCCACAACATGGGGCTGAAGGTGGTCGCCGAGGGCGTCGAGACGCACGCGGTCCTGCAGCAGTTGCGGACGATGGGCTGCGACGTCGCACAGGGCTACCTGATGAGCCGGCCGCTGCCCGCCCACGCGTTGACGAAATGGATCGTCGAGTCGCCGTGGGTCCGCCGCGATCCGATGCCGAAGATCGCGATCGCGTTGCCGGCCTGACGCGACATCGATGGGCGTGCTGGTGCACGATGGCGGTCCGCGCCGCTTCCTTCTTCGCCCGCCATGCCGAGACCCCCGCTTCCGCCGTTCGACGAGACCACGGCCGCGCAGAAGGCGCGCTTGGCCGAAGACGCGTGGAACTCGCGCGACCCGGCCCGCGTTGCGCTCGCCTATACGACCGACAGCCGCTGGCGCAACCGCGCGGAGTTCATCGAGGGCCGCGATGCGATCGAGGCGTTCCTCGTCCGCAAATGGTCCTGTGAACTCGACTATCGCCTGATCAAGGAGGTCTGGTCGTTTCGAGGCAACCGCATCGCGGTGCGCTTCGCGTACGAATGGCACGATGCCGATGGCCGCTGGTTCCGCAGCTACGGCAACGAGAACTGGGAGTTCGACGACGAGGGTCTGATGCGCGTTCGTATCGCCAGCATCAACGACCTGCCGATTGCCGGTGCCGAGCGGAAATACCACTGGCCGCTCGGCCGCCGACCCGACGATCACGAGGGGCTGAGCGCCCTCGGGCTCTGACGGGCTTCAGGCCGTCGCGGCGCGCGCCTTCGCGCCGACGCGGCCGAACGCGACCTGCACGACCGTCGCGACGACGATGTTGATCGCGAGCGCGAGCAGGCCGGTGTAGACGGTGTAATGACCGCCGCCGAAGTCGATCGTGTGGACCGGCTTCACGCCGTCCATGAAGGCGATCGTCGTGCCGGCGACGAGCCCGACCGCCCATCCGCTCAGCAGGGCCGGCGCGCCGAAGAAGCCGAAGAACAGGCCGAACACGACGGCCGGGAAGGTCTGCAGGATCCAGACGCCGCCGAGCAGCTGCAAGTCGAGCGCGAACTGGGTCGGCAGGAACAGGATGATGACGAGCGCGCCGACCTTGACCAGCAGCGACGTGATCTTCGCGACCTTCGCTTCGCCGGCCGGCTGGATGGCCGGATTGACGTACGCCTTCCAGAAATTTCGCGTGAAGAGATTGGCCGCACCGATCGACATGACGGCCGCGGGGACCAGCGCGCCGATCGCGATCGCCGCGAACGCGAATCCCGCGAACCACGACGGGAACAGTGCGTTGAACAACGCCGGCACGACGTCGTTGTTCGTCTTGACGGTGAGCTTCGCGGCATAGGCCATGTAGCCGAGCAACGCGATCAGGCCGAGCAGCACCGTGTACGCGGGCAGGAATACCGCATTCTTCCGGATCGTGTCCGCGCTCTTCGCCGCGAAGATGCCGGTCAGCGTGTGCGGATACATGAACGCCGCGAGCGCGGACCCGATCGCGAGCGTCGCGTACGGCAGGATCTGCGCGGACTTGAGCGTCAGGCCGGTATTGCCGCCCTTCGCCGCGAACGCCTCGCCGGCCGCCGCGAACACCGCCGGATAGCCGCCGAGCCGGATCGGCACCAGCACCACCGCGACCAGGACCACGATGTAGATCATCAGGTCCTTCACGAACGCGATCAGCGCCGGTGCGCGGAGGCCGGCCGAGTAGGTGTAGAGCGCGAGGATGATGAACGCGGCGGCGAGCGGCAACTCGCCGGTCAGGCCGAGCGCCTTGATGACGACCTCCATCCCGACCAGCTGCAACGCGATGTACGGCATCGTCGCGACGACTGCCGTGACCGCGACCGCGAGCTCGAGCCAGCGCGAGCCGTAGCGGCCGTAGACCACGTCGGCCGCCGTCACGTGTCCCGCCTTGTGCGCGACGTGCCAGAGCTTCGGCATGATCACGAACACGATCGGGTAGACCAGGATGGTGTACGGCAACGCGAAGAAGCCGTAGGCGCCGACCGCGTAGACCAGCGCCGGCACCGCGATCACGGTGTACGCAGTGTAGAAGTCGCCGCCGACCAGGAACCACGTGATCCAGGTGCCGAAATTGCGGCCGCCGAGACCCCACTCGTCGAGGTGCGCTTCCTTCTCCTCGGGCCGCTGCCAGCGCGACGCGTAGAAGCCCATCACGGTGACCAGCAGGAAGAAGAACGCGAAGACCGACAGCGCGGTCCAGTTGATCGTCGTCGGTTCCATCATTCGACTCCGTCCTTCTTGCCCTTCTGATAGACGACCCAGATCAGGAGCGCGGTCACCGGCACCCACAACAACTGGTACCAGTAGAAGAACGGGAAGCCGAACAGCGTCGGCAGCTCACGGTTGTAGAACGGCACCCACAGCAGCCCGATGAACGGCAGCGCCAGCAGGATCCACATCGTCGACTCTCCGGGTGCGCGAATCGTCGCAGCATGAACCGCTGCCGCTTCTTGCGGCCGTCAGCGTGCCGCTGCTGCCGCCGTAGGAAGCCGTCCCGGTCGACAACGCCGACGCGAGGTCGGCGGCGAGCACCGCCAGCGGCTGTTCGCGTTCGAGCAGGCTTATCGTCGGCCCGATCGCGAACGGCCGAACCCGGCTTCTACAGCGTCAGCGGTTCGAGCGAACCGCGACCCCGCAACAGGCGAACGCCGCCGCGCGTCGATGCGGCCACGGCCCAAGCGGCACCGGTCAGCATGACCGCGACCGCGAGCATCGTCAGCTCGAGCCGGTTGTTCGGCGCCGCCAGGACGCGCGGGACGTGCAGCAGCACGACGAACGCGCACATCATCATCGCCTCGATCCAGGCCGCGAGCGGCATCGCGACGCCGAGCAGCATGCAGAGGCCGGTCACGGCGTGCACGCCGCCGGTCAGGTACGCGACCGCGCGATGCGCCGGCAGCCAGTCGGGGACCATGGCGGCCGTGAAGTCCGCGTAGACGAAGTGCGAGAGGCCGAACACCAGTGCGCAGACGCCGAACCAGGCGACCAGCACGCGCCGGTAGCGTCGTGCATCGGGCCCGAGCGCGAGCATGCCGAGGCCGAGCGCCATCGCCGCGCACTCCGCGACGCCGAGCAGCGACGCGACGCTGCCGCGCGATGCGATCGCCACGGGAAGGTGGAACACGAGCACCCAGATCGCGATCCACACGGTACCGAGCGTCGCCGCCGCGCGCCGCGACCGGACGGACAACAGGCCGCCGCCGGCGACGACCAGGACGACGCCGGAGACGACGGCGAACGGCATCCGCCACGCCGCGTCTTTCGGCGCGGGCTGCCACTGCAGGAGCAGGTCGCGGTAGACGAGGCTCAGCACGCCGAGCGACAACAGGCCCACCGCGGCCGCGATGGTCGCGGCCCGTCGATCGCCGGGCGCGCTGAGCGTGGAGCTGCGGGAGTCGGTGAGCATCGCGCGAACGTTCCGAGAAGCGCCAGTGAGAAGTGCCAGCAAGGATTCTAAAACGACGCGGATGTCCGATCCGTTCTCATCGCGACGCCGACGCGCGGTCCCTCGCCGACGCGCTACGCTCGCGACTTCGCATCGAACGTGTGTCCCGTCTCATGAAGAATCCCTGGACCAGGAAGAACCCCTGGATGAGCCTCTGGCTGAGCGGCGCGAATACCGTGATCAACCGGGCGCGCGCGCAGGCCGGCGCGGCGACGACACGGCGAGCGGCGGCCACGAGCAGCGCCGCCGTGCGGCCGATCGCCGGGG
>CAXTDA010000007.1:0-28966 GCA_964242935.1 uncultured Burkholderiaceae bacterium
CGTGGCTCCACGCGAGCATCGCGAGCGGCGCCGCGAAGCTCCAGGCGCCGAAGACCGCGCGCAGCAGGTTGACCCGCGCGAACCGCTGCAGGCCTTCGAGCGCGCCGCGCAGCAGGCCCGTCACGACGGTCAGCGGCAGCGTCGCCCACAGGATCAGCAACGCGATGCGCGCCTCGTCGACGACCGTCGGATCGGCGGCCTTGCCGACGATCGCGGTGGCCGGCACGACGAGCGCGAGCACGCCGGAGATCGCCGCGACCGCGACGAACAGTTGCAGGCAGAGGCGTTCGAGGAGACGCACCTCGCCCGACAGCCGCCCGATGCCGTCGGCCATCGCGATGCGCCGGGTGACCACCCGTGACAGCCCGAGGTCGAGCAGCGCGAAGTAGCCGATCAGCGCCCATGCGAGGCCGAGGAAGCCGAGCCGCTCGGCGCCCGCCTCGCGGACGAGGACCGGCATCGCGACCAGCGCGACGGCCATCGGCAGGACCAGCCCGCCGAGGTTCAGCGCGACGTTGCGGACGGCGGGGCGCAAGCGCGTTCCGCGGTCACCGAAGAAGCGCGTCAACTGCGGTGGAAGAGGTCGCGGACGAGACTCTTCGAGCCGGTCGAATAACGCCGGTAGCCGCCGCTCAGCACCTGGCCCGCGATCGGGAAGATGCGTACCAGCCGGTTGCTCGGCAGGGCCGCGCGCGTCCGCAGGTGATTCAGCTTCTCGCGCGTCTTGACGAGCCGGTCCGGCGGCACGAGCGGCCCGAGCGCGGTCAGCTTCGCGAGCAGCGTGGCGGTGCGCTGCAGTTGCCGAGCATAGTAGTCGCCGGGTTTCGCGAACGCCTTCACGATCTTCGCGCGCATCGACAGCCGGCGTGCGCCGATCTGGTTGCCGGTGTGCTGTCGATAGTCGACCAGCGGGTCGTCGATGAAGTCGACCCGCCCGATCGCGCTCGCGATCGTCGCCAGCCATTCGTCGTGGACCCAGCCGTCCGGGATCGGCAACGCGTAGTCGAGCAGCGCGCGTCGCATCGCGATCGTCGCGCCGGTCGCGAGGTTGCGGCGGATGAACGCGTCGAAGGCGTCGCCGCGATGGATCGCCTCCTTCTCGGCGCGCGTCGCCTCGATCGCCTGCAGCAGCGTGTAGCCGTACGACTGCAGGCGATGGTCGACCACCCGCGCGTCGCTGTGCAGCAGCAGCAGGTCGGGCCGCCGCGCGAACTCGACCAGCATGCGGTCGGTCTTGTCCTTGCGCCACACGTCGTCCTGGTCCGCGAGGAAGACGAGCGGCCGCGTCGTCAGCCGCAACGCGCGGTCGAAGCTGCGGCGGCTGCCGATGTTGACCGGATTGACCTCGATCACGAGGCGCGTCCCCGGTGCGCCCGCAATCACGCGCGACGCGATGCCGAGCGTGCCGTCGGTCGATGCGTCGTCGACGAGCACCAGCTCCTCGCACGGGACGGGAGTCTCGAGGATGCTCGTCAGTTGCGCGGCGAGGTGGCGTTCACCGTTGTACGTGCAGATCGCGACCGAGTAGGGCGACCAGCCGACTTCCGGCGATTCATGCGGGCTGTGCATCGGTGCCGGTGATCCATGCGGCGGTGCGGGTCAGCCCATCGCCGAAGCTGGTGCGCGGCGACCAGCCGAGCTCGCGCTTCGCGAGTTCGATGTCGAGGATGTTGATCGGCAAGTCGAAGCGCCGCGCCGGCTTGTAGACGCGCGTCACGCCGTGACCGAGCACGGTCTCGATCTGGCCGATGATCTGGTTCAGGTTCATCCCCACGCCCGAGCCGATGTTGAAGATCTTGTGTGGACCGCGGTAGTCGAGCACCTTCAGCAGCGCGTCGGCGACATCGCCGACGTAGAGGTAGTCGCGCGTCACCGAGCCGTCGCCCCAGATCTCGATCGACTGACGATGGATCGCACGATGCAGGAACACGCCGACCGCGCCCTGGGCGCTCTGGATACGCTGGTATTCGCCGAACGGATTCGACAGCCGGACCGTGCAGCTGTCGAGGCCGTGCAGCACGCGATACAGGTGCAGGTACTTCTCGATCGCGAGCTTGACGATGCCGTACGACGAGATCGGATTGCACGGATGCGACTCGTCGATCGGCACGCGATCCGGCACGCCGTACACGGTGCCGCCCGACGACAGGAAGACGATCTTGCGGATGCCACGACGGCGCGCGGCCTCGAGCAGACGGACCGAGATGACCAGGTTCGTCTCGACGTCGTATTCGGGATTGTCGTTGGACGACTTGGGCAGCGTCGTCGAGACGAGGTGGAAGACGAACTCCATGTCGTCGAGCGACGCTTCGAGATCGTCGACGTTGAACAGGTCGCCTGCCATCCGCTGCAGTCGGGGGTGGCCCGGACCGACCGGTTGTGCGGCGCTGGAGACGCGATCGAAGATGCGCACGAGGTGGCCGGCCTCGAGCAACGCGTGCGCGAGGTGAGTGCCGATGAATCCGGCGCCACCGAGGAGGAGGACATTCAAGACGCCGGGCCCGTCGGCTATGTGCGTTCGAAGATGTCGCGAACGATGCTTCGAAAGCCGGTCGAGTACCGTCGGTAACGGCCGGCCGCGATCTCGTTCAGCACCGGCGTGACCCGCCTCAGGCGATTGCTGGGCAACGAGGCCCTGAAGGCGACGTGCACGACTTTCTCGTTCAGCATCTCGACCTTGTCGTTCGAGATCAACGGCCCCAGCGACAGGATCTTGTCGAGGAGGATCGCGAACCGTTGCGCCTGCCATGCGAAGTGGGTCCCCCGGTTGCGGAACATCCGCTTCACCTTTCCCTGGACCGTCACGCGCCGCGCGCCGATCTGGTTGTTTCCGTGTTGCCGATAGTCGATCAACGGTTCCTCGATGACGCCGACGGTGCCGTCGCCGAGTCCGGCCGCGATCGTGGCCAGCCATTCGTCGTGCACCCAGTCCTCGGGCGTCGGCAGCGCCAGGTCGAGGAGACTCTGCCGGACCGCCATCGTCGCGCCGGTGGCCAGGTTCCGACGGATCAGCGCGTCGAACGCCCGACCGCTTTTCAGCCGCATGATCTCTTCGCGGCTGATCTCGAGGGCGTCGAAGAGATCGGTGCCCAGCGGTTGTCCCGACGCGTCGACCAGTCGGGCGTTCGTGTGCAGCACCAGCAACTCGGGACGGTGTTCGAATTCCGCGACCATCCGTTCGATCTTGTGACCGACCCAGCGATCGTCCTGGTCCGAGAGGAAGACGATGTCGCCGTGCGTGCTGCGGACCGTCTCGGTGAAATTCGCCGAGGTGCCGATGTTGACGTTCTTCTCCAGCACGCGCACGGGAAACGGCGCCGTCTTCCGGAACGTGTCGATCAGTTCCAGCGTCGAGTCGGTCGAATGGTCGTCGCCGATGACGACCTCGTCCGGCAGCCGGGTCTGCTCCGCAAGGCTCGCCAACTGCTCGGCGAGGAACGCCTCGCCGTTGTAGGAACAGAGTGCCACGGTGACGTTGAGGCGGCGGTTCGTCGTTTGCGACGTCATCGCGCCCCTCCGCCAAGGGTCCCGCGCCGCCCGAATCTCGTGATCCTGTGAACGAGCCTCACGATCGGTCCTCCATTGCACCGGCTCCACAACCGTTTTCATCGCGTTCCTTCCTCATGCCGCGTGCGATGAACCGTTGCCTGCAGGTCGCGGGCCCGATCCTGCTATGCGGGGCCGAAGCGACCGGAGCTCCGGCGCATTCTAACGACCAAGTTCTTCGATGCAACGTCGTAGCGGCACCCGCCAATCGGGCGCCGCGACGTCGAATCGGCGCTCGATGCGCTTCGTCGAAAGCAGCGAGTTGGCGGGGCGACGCGCGGCGGTGACGTACTCGCTGCTCGCGATCGGCACGATGCGTTCGGTCCGGAAAGTCCGGCCCGGCATGACCTCGCGGGCCACTTCGAGCGCTTCCGTCGCGACGCCATGCCACGTCGTTCGTCCCGCCGACGCGTAGTGATAGAGGCCGGACCGGAAGCGACCTTCGCTTCGCTCGCGAAGCGCACCCGCGACGACATGCGCCGTCACGTCCGCGAGATTGCGCGCCGCGGTCGGCGTTCCACACTGGTCGCCGATGACGCGGAGTTCCTCGCGTTCCTCGGCGAGGCGAAGGATCGTGCGGACGAAGTTGCGCCCCCGGCTCGCGTACACCCAGCTCGTGCGGATGCAGAGCCAGTCCGCCGCAGACCCGGCCAGCGCCTGCTCGCCGAGCAACTTGCTTTCGCCGTAGGCATTGACGGGACAGGTGACGTCGTCCTCGTCCCAGGCGCCCCCTTTCGCGCCGTCGAACACGTAGTCCGTCGAGAAATGGATCAGCAGCGCCTCGCGCCGTTCGGCGAGGTCGGCGAGGTCGGCGACCGCCTCGCCGTTGATCCGGTCCGCCGTCGCACGATCCGACTCGGCCTTGTCGACTTCCGTGTAGGCGGCTGCGTTGACGATGACGTCGGGCGTGAGCGCGCTCACGGTGCTCCGCAACGACGCCGCGTCCGAAAGATCGGCCCTCGTCCGGTCGAGCGCGATCACGTCGCCCAGCGCATCGAGGCTCCGGCAGACCTCGAAGCCGACCATCCCGCGACAACCGAGGACAACCGCTTTCATGCGTAGCACTCGGCGTCGGCGAAACGGGGCGCCGCGGCATCCTTCGCCGCGACGATCGGCTGGCCCTGGAGCGGCCACGCGATGGCGAGGTCCGGGTCGTTCCACCGGATGCCGCGCTCGTGCTCGGGGTACCAGTAGTCGGTGGTCTTGTAGAGACAATCCGCCGATTCGCTCAGCACCAGAAAGCCGTGGCCGAAGCCCGGAGGAACCCAGAGTTGCCGCTTGTTCTCCGCCGACAGCTCGACGCCGACCCATCGCCCGAAGTGGTCGGAACTGCGGCGCAGGTCGACCGCGACGTCGAAGACCCGGCCGACGACGACCCGGACCAGCTTGCCCTGCGGCCTGACGAGCTGATAGTGGAGTCCCCGCAGCACATCCTTCGCGGAACGCGAATGGTTATCCTGCACGAAGTCCACGCCAGCGCCGGCCGTCTTCGCGAAAGACCTGGCGTTGAAGCTCTCGAAGAAGAACCCGCGGTCGTCGCCGAACACCTTCGGCTCGACGATCACGACGCCCGGCAATGCGGTTTCGACGATCGCGGTGGTCGTCATAGGACGGGATCGACCAGCAGCTGGAGAAGATACTGTCCGTAGCCGGTCTTCTTCAACGGATGGGCCAGCTTCTCGATCTGCGCGCTGTCGATCCAGTGCTGACGGAAGGCGACTTCCTCGGGACACGCGACCATCAGCCCCTGCCGCCGCTGCAACGTGGCGATGAAGGCCGAAGCCTCCAGCAACGAGTCGTGGGTTCCGGTGTCGAGCCAGGCGAAGCCGCGCCCCATGATCTCGACGTCGAGCTCACCCATCGCGAGGTACTCGCTGTTCACATCGGTGATCTCGTATTCGCCGCGTGCGGACGGCGAGATGGCGGCCGCGATGTCGCATACCCGTTCGTCGTAGAAATAGAGCCCCGTGACCGCGTAGTTCGAGCGCGGATGAAGCGGCTTCTCCTCGAGCGACACCGCACGGCGATTGGCGTCGAATTCCACGACCCCGTAGCGCTGCGGGTCGTGCACATGGTAGGCGAAGACCGTCGCGCCGGCTTTCGATGCCGTCGCGTTGGCGAGCTGGGCCGGCAGATCGTGGCCGTAGAAGATGTTGTCACCGAGGACCAGCGAGGAGGGCGCGCCGCCGACGAAGTCGCGGCCGATCACGAACGCCTGGGCGAGGCCGTTCGGGACCTCCTGCACCGCGTAGCTGAGCGAGATGCCCCACTGGCCACCATCCCCGAGCGTCGCCTCGAAGCGCGGCGTGTCGTGCGGCGTCGAGATGACGAGGATCTCCCGGATGCCCGCCATCATCAGCGTGCTGAGCGGGTAATAGATCATCGGCTTGTCGTACACCGGCAGCAATTGCTTGGAGACGGTGTGGGTGATCGGGTACAGGCGGGTGCCGGACCCGCCGGCCAGGATGATGCCCTTTCGCGCCCTCATTCCGGATGGTCCTCGAGAACGGGCGACGGCTTCGTGCGCGCCGCTGCGCCGTCAGCGTATTGCCGGTCGATCCAGCGCCGATAGCTGCCGTCCTTGACGTGCGAGACCCACAGCTGGTTGTCGAGGTACCACCGCACCGTCCGGTCGATGCCGCTCTCGAAATCTTCCTTCGGCTCCCAGCCGAGCTCGCTCTTCAGCTTCGTCGCGTCGATCGCATAACGACGGTCGTGTCCGGGGCGATCCTTCACGAACGTGACCTGCTCGAGATAGCTGCCGCCCGGCTTCGGCCGGAGCGCATCGAGCGTCGAACAGAGTGTGCCGACCACCTCGAGATTGGTTCTTTCGTTCTCGCCGCCGATGTTGTAGACCGCGCCGGGCTCGCCCCGCCGGAGCACCAGCTCGATCGCCGAACAGTGGTCCTCGACGAACAGCCAGTCGCGCACATTTTGTCCGTCTCCGTAGACCGGCAATGGCTTTCCTTCGAGTGCGTTGCTGATCGTGAGTGGAATCAGCTTTTCGGGGAACTGATAGGGACCATAGTTGTTCGAGCAGTTGGTGGTCAGCACCGGCAACCCGTAGGTATGGAAGTAGGCGCGTACCAGATGGTCCGATGCCGCCTTCGAAGCGGAATACGGGCTGTTGGGGGCGTAAGCGGTGCTCTCGTTGAACGGCATGTCGTCCAGGCCCAACGAACCGTAGACCTCGTCCGTCGACACGTGAAGAAAACGAAATGCCGCGGCGTCCTTCGCCGGTAGACCGTTCCAGTACGCTTTCGCACACTGCAGCAGGTTGAACGTGCCCTGGATGTTCGTGCGGACGAATTCGGCGGGACCGAGGATCGAGCGGTCGACGTGGCTCTCCGCGGCGAAATGCAGGATCGCACGCGGCGTATGGCGCGAGAACAACGACGCGACCGCCGCTTCGTCGCAGACATCGACCTGTTCGAAACCGTAACGATCGGCGTGCACCGAAGCGACCGACGACAGGTTCTCGACGTTGCCTGCGTACGTCAGCGCATCGATGTTGAGCAGCGGCTCGTCGTGTAGTCGGAACCAGTGATGTATGAAGTTGGCGCCGATGAAGCCGGCGCCGCCGGTCACGAAGATCATGGGTTTCCCTCAAGCAACGGCGGCAGACCCGCTGTCGGTGTGCCGGCGGCGTACGCCGCCGGCCGGGTGTCGCGAGTCGAGCCGGGCGGCGACGAGGTCGGGCTGTGCATCGGAAGCTCCTGCTTTCGGTTCAAGCGCGGACACACTCGGTTGCGGTACCGGCGACGGCGGTGTATGGGGAGTGCCTTGCAAGGCGTGGATGACGGGACCGCCCCCGCGTCGCGAAATGGTGCAGCGCATTATCCGTTATTTCCCGGCCCTTCCCAAGTCGTCGGTCAGGTGGGCTTGCGGGCCACGATGAAGAACTGCTTGCCGAGCAGGCGCCAGGCGAGCGGGAACCGCAAGTACAGACGCACCAGAAGGGGGTTCGTCGGCAGTGCGCCCTGCGTCGTGAACGGGAGGAAGCGGTCGATGCACCGCTCGACCTCGAAGCCTTTCAGTTGCAGTGCCTCGACCAGCGAGAGGTGCGTGAGACCGAGATGATGATCGTAGAAGTCCCAGTACTGGCCCGGCAGGTAGCGCAGGTTCGGCCCCAGGATCATGTAGCTGCCGCCGGGCTTCAATGCCAGCAGCACCTGGTCGAGGAAGTCGTCGAGCGTTTTCTTGTCGGGCAGATGCTCGAGAAAGTTCGACGTGAACACGAGGTCCGCCGTCCCGGTGACGACGAGACCGAGCTCGGTCGCCTTGCGTAGATGGAACTCGACGCCCTGGTCGAGATAACGCAGCGCATCGGGATTGAGATCGACCGCGATCTTCCGCTTCGCGACGATGTTGTTGAGGAACTCGCCGTACCCGCACGCGACGTCGACCACCGTGTCCGTCGGCTTGACGAAGCGCTGCAGGAAGTCGCGGCAGATGATCCGCCAGATGGCGTTCTTCCGCGGCAACTGCGCCTCGGCGAAGCGGATCCGATAGAGCTCGGTGAGTTCATTGCTGTTCATACGTTCTCTGTCTGAAGGCGAGAAACTTGTAGAGGAGGAAGGTGGCGAGCATCGGAATCGGAATCGCGATCGCGTGCGCCAGCTCCTTCGAATGACGCAGCAGGCCGAGCGATTGCAGGATCGCCTCGATCTGCACCGAAACGAACCAGACGACCGGAAAGAACGCCAGGTTGATCAGCACGAAGTCGCGTATCTGCGCACCCCTCGGCTTGTCCGAGTCCGGGAACACGAAAAGACTGTTCAGAATGAACGCCACGGTCATTCCGACCAGATAGGCCGCCGCCACCGCCCACGAGAAGGGAAGCCAGAAGCTCAGCCCCACTCGCGAGAGCCAGTGCAGGAACGCCGCGAGGGCGCCGACAACGACGAAGCGCGCGAATTGCCGGGTGAAGAAGACTTCGATCACGCAACGGCCTGCCTCGCCATCTTCCGCCCGAAATCGATGCTTTCGGAGATGCCGCGGTCTTCCGGATAGTAGTACGAGGTATCGGCGAGCCAGAGCCCCTCGATCGGCAACGCGACCGGCGGCAGATGATCGAGGTAGCCGGGATCGCAGATCGGCTGCGCATGGCGGTAGCGACTCGCGCGCAGGTCGATGAAATCGTCGTCCGTCAGCCCCCGGTTGATCATCTTCAGGTACCGGCGCACCTTCGCGATGAACACCGCGTCGTCGTCGGCGTACTTGGGATGCTCGCCGGGCATGTAAAACGGGACGTACACGACGTGATGGTCCAGCGGCCGGAGGTTGGTGTATTCGATGATCCCCGGGATGTCCATCTCCGCATCGTTGGTGTTGACCCAGAAGTTGTCCGAGACGGGCTTTCGCAGCTTGGCGATCACGCAGACGACCGCAATGTTGCGGACGCGGGCGAAGCGCGCGAGCAGATCGGCCGGCAGGTCGGGCATCAGTCGCGGAACGAACGGCAGCGGGATCGTGCTGACGACCTTGTCGAACGGCTCGAACCGGCCACCGACCGCGACGCCGTTGATCCTTCCGTCCTCGATGACGACGCGCGTCACCGGCGACGCGAGCCGCACGATGCCGCCGTGCCGTTCGATGTCGTCGTGAAGCGCCTTCAGCAGCGTGTCGCTGCCGCCGTCGAGGTAGCCGAGCTTTTCACGGAACAGGTCGTAACGCGAGCGGCCGATCCGGCGGATGCGGCTCCAGATCCACGCGGCCGAGAGATTGCTGCTGTAGTCGTAGAACTTGTAGTCGAACAGGCGCCGCCACAACACTTCGTACGCTTCCGCACCGACCCAGCGCTTGATCCAGCCGGTGGCCTCGACGTGGTCGAGCGGTTTCCAGTCGCGCCGCTTCGTGCAGAGGAAGGCGTGCAGCCCGTAACGCAACTTGGCGATCGAGCCGAGGCCCTTGAACCGGAGCAACGCGATCGGATTGCCCCACGCCTGCAGCCGCCCCTGGTACCAGAAGCCCATCTTCGTCTCGACCCAGCGCATCTTCGCGCCGAGCCCGAGCTCGTCGAGGATCGCGAGGAAGGCGTGGTCGGAGATGCAATGGAAGTGGTAGTAGCGTTCGATGGTCAGGCCCGAGAAGTCAAACCCGGCCGTCATGCCGCCGACACGATCGTCCGCCTCGAAGACCACCGGCTGGTGGCCGTCGCGAGCCAGCTGGTAAGCGACGGCGAGGCCCATGGGACCTGCGCCGAGAACCGCGATTCGCTGGCCGGACACTAAAAGTCCAGCGCGACGTTGCCGTAGGCGGGATCGTTGAAGGTCTCGTCGATGGCCTTTTCGAACGGCGTGAACGGGACCCCGAACAGCCCGGGCCAGTCGATCACCTCGAACTCGTCCTTGGCGACGAGGGCCTTCAGCTGCTGCGTCGTGAACGGCGGATTCTTGTCGAACAGGCTCCACATCCACAGCAGCGACTGGAACACGCCGTAAGGGATCGTCGCGATGATCGCCTTGGCGCGCGTCACGCGCTTGATCTGCCGGATCATGTCGATGTAATCGAGCTTCTGATGCCCGGAGATGTTGTAGATGCCGTTCGGGATGCGCCGCTCGATGCAGCTGATGATGATGTTGCAGAAGTCGCCCACGTAGAGCGGCTGCCGCATGAATCGACCGTCGCCGGGCACCGGGAACACCGGCACCCGCCGCATGAATCGCGACAGCCATCCGAGATGCTTCCGGTCGAACCAGCCGAACATCAGCGTCGGTCGGAGCACCGGGCAGGGAATGCCGCTGTCGAGCACCATCCGCTCCTGGACCGTCTTGCTGCGCGTATAGAAATCGTCCGCGACCGACTCGACGACCGACGAGCTGATGTGGACCAGATAGCCGACGCCATGCTTCGTGATCGCATCGAGGATCAGCCGCGTCGAGTCGACGTTGTTGCGGACGAACTCCTGGTAGTCGTTGCCGCCGATCTGCGCCTGCAACATGACGACGACGTCGGCGCCGTCGAAGTGCCGCTGCCATTCGCCGGGCAAGGCGACATCGGCGTACTCGGCCGTGATGTGCGGCTGCAGCTTCTTCAGCACCGCGAGGTTCGCGCGATGCTTGTCGAGCACGACGATGTTGCGGTAGCCCTTCGCCCGCAGGCGGGCCACGAGGTTCTGCCCGACCAGGCCGGCGCCTCCCGGAAGGATGATCCTGTCGTTTTGCATGAGTCCTAGATATCCATGCGGTTGAACACGACGCGCGGCAGGTGCCTGATGACGAGCATGATCAAAGCCCATTTCCCGGGCGCGTAGACCACGGCGCGGCCGCGCTCGACGCCGTCGACGATGGCCTTCGCCACGTCGTCGACGCTCGCGAGGCGCGCGCCTTGCTGCTTCATGTGCGCGGTCATCGGCGTGTCGGTCGGCCCGGGCTTCACGAGCGTCACGGTGATCGCCGTCTTCGCGAGCCGATGCTGCAGCCCCTGGGCGTAACGGTCGACCAGACCCTTGGCCGAGCCGTACACGTAGTTCGACTTTCGCCCGCGGTCGCCGGCGACGGAGCCGATCAACGCGATCCTGCCGCGGCCGGCGGGCTGCATCGCACCGACGAACGCCTCGGCGAAGAGCGCCATCGACACGCCGTTGATCAGCAGGGCCTGGCGATTCGCTTCGAGGTCGGTCTCGCAGGTCGCCTGGTCCGGCAGCGACCCATGGGCGACCAGCGCGATGTCGATGCCGCTACCCGCGAGGTCGCGGACGGTGTCCGCGATGAGGCGCGGATCGGCGCCGAAGTCGACGGCCATCGAGCGCACCGAGGCCGACGGGCTGCGGACCCGAAGATCGGCCGCCACCCGCTCGACCCGTTCGAGGTCGCGCCCGACGAGGACCAGGTCGGTTGCCGCATCGCTCGCCCAGAAACGGGCGCAGTGCGCGGCGATGGCCGACGTCGCGCCCACGATCACGATCCGTCGACGGCGTGCCGGGTCGGTCACGATGCGTCCATCAGTCGTCTCGACATCGCGGAGCTGATCCCCGGGTCGCGATAGGTCCTGAATTCCGCGAGGCGCGGATAACCGGACACGAACAGGTCCCGCGGCATGCGCGCATCCTTCGCCGGGTAGATCCGGCCCTTGGCTTCGCGCACGATCGCGTCGAGCCGGTCGAACAGCCGGCGCGTCCGCTCGCCGTGATTCGGGAAGTCGAGCGCGAGCGTCACGCCCGGTTGCGGGAAGCTCAGCAGGCCGACGGACGGCAGATCGCCGAACGTCTTCAGCACCGCGAGGAACGAGCCCTCGCCGGAAGCGCCGATCGCATCGAGCATCGCGCGCGTCGCGTCCGGTCCCGCGGCGCGTGGAACGACGCTCTGGTACTGGTAGAACCCGCGCGGACCGTACATCCGGTTCCAGTCGAGCACGTCGTCGAGCGGATAGAAGAACGACCGGTAATGCGCGATGTCCGTCCCCGCCTTCGCCTTCTGGAGGTGGAAGTACGCCGTGTTCAACGGCTTCAGCGACAGTCGATTGACGAGCGAGACCGGCGGAACGAACGGCATCGCGAACTTCCGTTGAACGGCCGCCGGCCGCGGGCCGCTCCCGACCGCATTGCCGCGCATGAAGATGCCGCGTCGCTCGGGCCCGGACGAACAATCGATCCAGGCGACCGTGTAGTGCCAGTCCGCCTCCGACCCGTCGGCGAGCCGGAAGAACGCGTCGAGGTCGTCGAACGGAATCGTCTCGGTGGCGATCCACGGGCCGGGCACCGGCCGCAATTGCAGCTCGGCCCAGGTGATCACGCCGGTCAGTCCCAGCCCGCCGACGGTCGCCGCGAACCAGCCGGCTTCGAGATCCGGTCCGCAGTCGATCGAGGTGCCGTCGGTCCGCACCAGGCCGATCCGCACGACGTGGTGGCCGAACGAGCCGACCGCGTGATGGTTCTTCCCGTGGACGTCGTTGGCGATGGCGCCGCCGACCGTCAGCAACTGGGTGCCGGGAGTGACGGGCAGGATCCAGCCCCGCGGGACGAAGAGATCCTGGATGTCGCGCAAGAGGACCCCCGCCTCGCACTGCAGGCGGCCGGTTCGTTCGTCGAAGGCGATGAAGCGATCGAGGGCCGTGGTGTTCCACAGCGTGCCGCCGGGATTCAGGCACTCGTCACCGTAGCTGCGGCCCATGCCGTATGCGATGCCGGGCAAGCCGGATCGCAGCTGGGTGGGGACGGTCTCGCGGTCGGCCAGGAACCGGACGTCGTGCGCTTCGCGAGACAGCCGTCCCCAGGACGAGACCGCTACCATGCAATGTCGAGCGAGCCGGCCAGCAGCACCGCCCCGAAGGCGGCGCCCGCCATCAGGCTGGTGCGGTCCTTCATCGCGAAGACCATCGGGTCGTCGTGCATCTCGCCGCGATGCGCCTTGAGCCAGATCCAGCTGATCCAGAACAACGTCACGGGCAGGGCACCCCAGATGATCTCGGGGGTCTTGTAGAGTCGCAGGACCGTGTCGGTGTTGAGATACAGCGCGAGGACGACGACCGCTGCATAGCCCGATGCGATGCCGAGCGCCTGTATCAGCGATGCATCGGACGTGTAGTAGCCGCGTCCCTTGATTTTTGCCTTGCCGTCGACCCTGTTCGTCTCGATCTCCGCGTATCGCTTCACGAAGGCCAGCGACAGGAACAGGAAGACCGCGAACGCGAGCAGCCACGACGACAGCGGCATCCCGACGGCCGCGGCGCCGGCGACGATCCGCAACGTGTACAGCATCGCCAGCGTCAGGCAGTCGACGAGGACCAGGCGCTTCAGGACCCACGAGTAGGCGCAGGTCAGCGCGAAGTAGAAAGCCAGCCATCCCGCAAATTCGATCGTGGTGTAGCGCGCCAGAACGAAGCTCACGACGATCAACGCCGGCGCCACGAGCACGCCGACCCGGATCGGCAGCAGCCCCGCGGCGAAAGGCCGGTTGCGCTTGCGATGGTGTTGCCGGTCGCTGTCGAGGTCGAACAGGTCGTTGGCGATGTAGACGGACGACGCGCAGAGACTGAACGAGCAGAACGCGATCAACAGCGGTGGCCAAGCGGCCCACTCGGTCGCACGGTGGGCCGCGAACAACGGGATGAACAGCAGCAGGTTCTTGAGCCACTGATGGACCCTCAGGGTGCGCATCCACGTGCCGATTCCCGGTCGCTGGCTCGGGAAGATGCGATCGACTTCGCAGACCTTGCGGGCCGCGTCCACCAGGCCTTCGGACGCATTCACGACGATCGCGCGATTGGCCCGTCGCCAGATCGACAGGTCCTTCGACTCGTTGCCCGCGTAGTCGAATCCGCGCTCGCCGAAGCGCTTCACGAGCGCGTCGGCCTTGTCGGTCCCCGACAGGTTCGTGATCCCGTCGCTGGCCATCACGTCGTCGAAGATCCCCAGGTGCCGCGCGATGGCACCCGCGATCGCGGCGTCCGACGCGGTACAGAGCATCAGCGGGCGACCGGCGGCGCGCAGCTCGCGCAGCCAGTCGAGAAACGGCTCGTGATACGGAAGCGACGACGGATCGAAGTCGGTCAGCGCGGCGAGCCGGTGCTTGACGAAGGCCTTGCCGCGCAACGTCCAGTAAGGAATGAGCAACGCGGCGAGCGGCCGATCGCGAAGCGCCCGCAGCGCCGATTCGTGCAGCATGTCGCTTCGTAACAGGGTGCCGTCGAGATCGACCGCGAGCGGCAAGCCACGTGTGACCGATTCGGCCTGTTCTGCCGGCGCGAGCGTACGAACGTCGAGTTGTTGCACTCGGCGAATCCCAGTGTGGTGGTGGTCGCAATGGTCGAGCCGGTCCGGGCCGTCCATCGTTCGGAGTCTTGCGATCTGAGTCGCTGTGCCCGAATGCACGAGTTGTCGCTGATAAGATCGCCATTCTAACAGTGGCAACTCCCCGTCGATCGAGGTTTCGAATTCATGTTGCAAGCATCCATCTTCAAGGCCTACGACATCCGGGGAATCGTGGGCGATTCCTTGACGGAGGACGTGGTCCGATCCGTGGGCCGCGCGGTCGCGAGCGATGCGAAGGCCCTCGGCCAGAAGGCGTTCGTGATCGGCCGCGACGGGCGCCTGTCGGGCCCCGCGTTCGCGGCGGCCCTCGCCGACGGCATCCAGTCGACGGGGCTCGATGTGATCGACCTCGGCATGGTCGCGACGCCGATGGTGTATTTCGCGGCGGTTCACCTGGGGACGAGTTGCGGCGTGATGGTGACCGGCAGCCACAATCCACCCGACTACAACGGCTTGAAGATGGTCGTCGCCGGCGACGCGATCCACGGTGATCGCATCCAGAGCCTGTATCGACGCATCGTCGAGGACCGGTTCGAGAGCGGGGCCGGTGCCTATTCCACCTACGATATCAGCGACGAGTACATCGACCGCATCGTCGGCGACGTCAGGATCGCTGCGCCGATGCGCATCGCCATCGATTGCGGCAACGGCGTCGCCGGCGCCTTCGCGACGCGCCTGTACGAGAAGATGGGCTGCGAGGTGATCGAGCTGTTCTGCGAGGTCGACGGCACGTTCCCCAACCATCATCCCGACCCGGCGCACCTCGAGAACCTGCAGGACCTCATCGCCGAGCTCGCGACCGGCGACGCCGAGGTCGGCCTCGCGTTCGACGGCGACGGCGATCGGCTCGGCGTGGTCACGAAGGGTGGGAAGGTCATCTATCCCGACCGGCAACTGATGCTGTTCGCCGAGGAAGTGCTGTCGCGCAATCCGGGCGGCGAGGTGATCTACGACGTCAAGTGCACGCGGAATCTCGCCCCGTGGATCGAGCGCCACGGCGGCAAGCCGGTGATGTGGAAGACCGGCCATTCGCTGATCAAGGCCAGGCTGAAGGAGAGCGGCGCCCCGCTCGCCGGCGAGATGAGCGGACACATCTTCTTCAAGGACCGCTGGTTCGGCTTCGACGACGGTCTGTACGCCGGCGCACGGATGCTCGAGATCCTGACGAAGGCGAAGGCCGCCGGAAAGGGCCCGAGCGACGTGCTGAACGGGCTCCCGGACGCGATCTCGACGCCGGAACTGCAATGGAAGCTCGCGGAAGGCGAGAACTTCACGCTGATCGACCGGCTGCAGAAGGAAGCGAAGTTCGAGGGCGCCGACCGGGTCTCGATGATCGACGGGTTGCGGGTCGAGTATCCCGATGGATTCGGCCTGGCCCGGTCGTCGAACACGACGCCGGTGATCGTGTTGCGGTTCGAGGCGGACGACGAGGCGGGGCTCGCGCGGATCCAGCGCGATTTCCGACGCGTGCTGGGCGAGGTCAAGCGTGACGCGCCATTGCCCTTCTAGAAGACACCGCAAGTGTGGTCGTCGCGCGGTACGGATTGCTCGGCGGTCTTTTGCGCAAACAGCAAGATCGCAGGTCCGTTCTGGTGATATCGGTCGTCTTGACCCACCGTGACCTCGAAGCCGAGATCCGTCAAGAGGCCGATCAGACCATCCCGGGTGAGCCAATAACTGGTTGGCGCAGCGCCGCCGTTGAATCCTTTCCACTGGAGGGCGTCGAGGTAGCTCTGTTTGTGGAGGACGACCTCCCGCTCGCCGATGCGCTCGATCGTCGGTTCACTGTCGAACTTCTTTTCGAGATCGTCTCGACCGAGGACGATCTCGGCGTCGTAATAGTGAGTCCATATTCCGACCCCGGTTGTCACCCTCGCGATATTTTGCAAGAGCCTGACGGGCTCCATCATGTGGTACAGCACGCCGCAGGCAAGGAGAAAGTCGTATTGTTCATTGCATGCTTCGAGAAACCTGCAAAAGTCGCCGAGTTGGAAATCGGCTTCGAACTTCAGGGCATTCTGCACGATCAGGCACTTGAGAAACGCGTTGGTATTGGCTTCGATCGACGTTACGCTCGCTGCACCTCGACTCGACATGGTGCTCGTATGACCGCCCTCCAATGGGCCGAGCTCCAGAATTCGTTTGCCCCGGAATCCACCGCATTGCTGCTCCATCCAGTTGACTCGCGGATCGTCGAAAAGCCGTGCATGACCGAACCCGTATCCAGGAATGTCGGACGACCAGGCTCCATCGAAGATTCGAAAGGCCAATGCTCGGCTCGGTGGCTCGGTGGCGTAAGCGTCCAGGACCGAGCCGGTAAAGTTCTTCTGCGCCAAGGACTGCAGTTCCGAAAGCCTTTGCTGAATGTCCTGCCGTTGCTGCACGGAGTCCTCGGATTCCTTTTCCAGGAAGGACTGCAGTTCTGCAAGCTTCTGGTGAAAGTGATGCCGTTCCTGCTCGACGGCGGAAAGTCGGATCCTGAGTTGGTCGGCTTCCTGAAGAAGGCCGTCCCGATGGGCGACAAGACGCCTCACCGGCGGAACGAACATCGCGATCGATCGTCCTGTTTGCCTGATGGACATCTTGTTCCTGTCGGAATCGTTGTGATCCGAAGACCATGCGTTGGCATGCCGGTTTGAGCGACCTCGATGTACCGGATCACCGTCGTACCCAACACGATGATCACCGAATCGAGGCTCGCTGATTAGCCTCGTCGATAGGCAAGCCTATTTCTTGATGAATACGGCGGCAATCGAGCCGGGGATCAGCCACCCGTTGATGTTGTTGTCACCAACGGAATACGCCGTCTCGAGTTCAAAGTGGCTTTCCAGCATTTTCTTGAGGCTGGTCGGCGTAAAGAAGCGTACATGCGTCGACTCGAGCAGATGCCAGGGCACCGTCCCGGTCGGATAGCTGCTGGGAATGCTGGTCATGTCGGGTGTCGTCAGGAAGATCCTGCCCCCCGGACGTAGCAGACGCGCGAGTTCCGGTACGTACGCTTCGATGTCGTCGATGTGCTCGATGACTTCGATGGAAGCGACCCAGTCGAACGACTGGTCGGCGAACGGCAGCGGTACTCCGCCCTTGTAGAGCGTTGTGAACTCCCTTGCTTCGGCCTTTAGCGCCCCATGGATTCGAGGCGAGTCGAGTTCGACCCCCAGTGCATTGCATCCCCGCGCACGCAACGCGAGCAGCGAGTCACCATTGCCGCAACCAAAGTCCAGTACGTCGCCTCCGATTCGAGCCAGAAGGCTCTTGTGCTCCGAGGTCGAATCGGTCGGCGGGCCGAAGCCGTAGATATCGCCGCGTCGCAGGACCTGGGACTCGAGGTACAGCGACTCGTAATGCGGCCTGACCGTTCCGAAGCGGTCCGCGTCGGGAATCTCGATCGTCCCTCCGTCGGCAACGTTCAGACCGATCGGTGTCTCCCCCGCAGCAAGAAAGAACTCGGCGCGAAAGCCGCAGTACAGGTCGGTCGCGATTCCCGCCGCGACCACGTCTGGCCTCGCCAGCCTGCAAGCGTGATGCGGTGCGACGGCAGCGGAGGTCGACGTCCGCAGGTGCATCGGCAGCGTCGATTCGGTGGTCCATCCCACGACGCGAAGTAACGGCAACGGCGATCCGGAAATCGAATCGACGACGCCGATCATGCGGCCGTCCGCGTCGCGGACGATGTTGTCGGTTTTCCGGTCGCCGATCGGGTCAAGCATGGGATTCATCCTCTGGATCGGCCTGGCGCCGGCGCGGGAACACGAGGATGCCCGCGATGAAGAGAAAGATGCCGAATACCGTGAGTCTCTCGCCGTTGCGCGTCAAGAGTTCCGTCAGCCAGCGGAACCGTCCAAGTTCGACAGGGTCGGTGAAGGCGAACCATCCGGCGTCGCCGGTGGCTGTGTCCTCCGCGATCAGCCGGTAGGTCGGCCCAGGGATCTCGACCCGTACGATCTCCCAACTCTTCACGGTCTCTTTGTCGGGAAGGATACTGACCCGCTTTCCGCTTTCCACATCCTCGAGATACAGCGAGAGTCCGGGCTGTCCCAGATAGCCTGAAACGAGGGTACTGATCGTCGTGCCCTGCGCCTCGATCGATTCGCTGACGAATCGCGCGACGTGTCCGTTACCCTCCTTCCCCCAGGTCCCGTAGAAGTAGCCGAGGTCCGGTGGGGGCGCCGCTGGATTCAAGGGCGGCACGCCCGTCAACACGAGACCGTTGCGCGTCAGGGCGTCCAGCGTCGCTCCGGATCGCTTGATGATTCCCGGCCTGATGCCGGGAGGAAGCAGCGAGCGAACCGTCGGATCGTCGAGGATGTGGATCAGCTGTTCGGCGTCGGGAAACGGGATCTGCAGCGAGATCTTGCCTACCAGCGCCGCCGGGTTGCCGGTCGTCACGTAGTTGCGGGTGTTCTCGGTTTCCATCGCATAAAAATTGCCTCGATCGGCGGCATCGGTCAGGGACGTTCTGCCTGCGCCCAGCAGCGTCAGGCTGGCATAGACGAACCCGATCGCGATCAGCACACGGCCCGTGTCGCTTTGCCGGTGGTCAGGCGTACGTCGAAAGAACAGCAGCAATGCGAGCAGGTTGACCAACCAGGCAAGCCAGGCGAAGTCGGTATACCGGCTGACCAGGACGACGCCCTGAATGCTGGCGGCGCGGGCAGTCGCTGTCGCCGCCGCGTTCAGGAACACGAATGCCGCCAGTGCCACGAGCAGGAGCCCTGCCGGGTCGATCTTTCGGCGCCGCACGACTTGCAAGGCCCAGGCGAAGAACGGAAGCCAGACGACGATGCCGAGCCCGCTGGGCCAGCCGATGATCGTCGCAAAAACCGTCCGCGCCTCGAGAAAGCTGTGGGCTCGCAGCCCCGCATGTGCTGCAACCGTCGGCGTCGTCCCGAAACCGATGAGGGCCCAGACGAGCAGGATGACGATCAATCCGACGACTCGTTTCGTCTCCTCGCCTCGACGGAACAGGAGCCGCGCGACGAGAGAGAAGACCGCTGCGAGACACGTCAGTGCGCCCGAGGCAAGGGTCAACAGCGACAATCCGCCGAGGATCGTGATGACGACCGATCTTCTCGTCGACAACGATCCCCTGTAGGCGCAGAGGTGGAACATCGCCAACGAGATCAGGACGAGGTAATAGAAAGGAGTCTGGAATCCGGCGAGGCTGTTCTCCCATCCATACGGCATGGCCGTGCCGAGCAAGGCGAGGGCCCACACCACGACGATGTTCTGATCATCGGGCAGCAACCGACCTGTCGATATGGCGATCATCATGGCGATCGCCGCCGCACAGATGGCTTCCCAGCACATCTGAAAAAGCGGGTCCCACTGGACGTTGATCCACAGCAAGAGGGCCGATGACAGGCGCGCCAGCAGGATTCGATGCTCGTTATGAGCCGAGAGCCAATCGACCGCTCCCAGGCCGCGTTCCAGCAGCGGCTTGTAGAGATTGATCCCCTCGGCATTCCATTGATCCCAGAACGGGACGTCGCTGCCGAAACGCTGGATCAGCCAGAGCTTCGAACCGAACACCGTGATGAAAATCGCGAGGAGCGGCACCATCCGACTTGCGGCCGCGAACGGCCGCAGTCGCTCGGTGATCGTGGTCAACACCATGACGTCGATGGATGAATGATCGGACTGCGCATGCAGTCGTTTTGGCGGTGAGTTGGCATCCAGGTCGTTCAGGCTGATTGTGGCTGCCACGAAATCGAGAAGTCTTCCGCAACGAGCGTGAGGTTCGGCGAATAGAAGGGATCGTGCACCAGCTTGTCGCCCCAGCGCGCCCGCATGAGATCCGCTTCTGCGTTGAAGCGAGTCACCTTTTCCGGCGTGTCCTCGGCACCTCGCGAAATCGATTCGTAGTGGATCATCTCCGCGAACGGCGTCCAGACCACGCGGTGCCCGGCGGCCCCGACCCGCATGCAGAGGTCGACGTCGTTGAACGCCACCGACAGGTTTTCGTCCAGCCCGCCCATTTCGTCCCAGATTGCACGCGAGATCAATAGGCATGCACCGGTCACCGCGCTGAGTTGCTGCTGCAACGCCGCCCGCCCGAAGTAGCCGACGTGACCCTTCGGCATCAGCTTGTGGGCATGGCCCGCGACACCGCCGATCCCGAGGATCACGCCGGCATGCTGGATGCGATGGTCCGGATACCAGAGCCTTGCACCGACGATGCCGACCTGCGGCTGGCTCCCGATCGACACCATCTCGTCGAGCCAGTCACCGTTCAGGACCTCGATGTCGTTGTTCAGCAGGCATACGAACTCGCCGTTCGATTGCGCGACGGCGCGGTTGTTGATGCGCGAGTAATTGAACGGCGAATCGTCGCGTAGCACGCGGACGCGGTCGGGCGCCAGCGACGACAGGTAGGTCGCGGTCGCCGTTTCGACGCTGCCGTTGTCCACGATCACGATCTCGAAGTTCGGATACGTTGTGAGCTCCAGCACCGAGTCGACGGCGGTCTTCAGCACCTCGACCTTGTCGCGCGTCGGAATCACGATCGAGACCTTCGGAGGTGGGGTCGGAACTGCATAGCGGATCCGGTTCCACAGCGGCAGCAAGGGTGCGGGCAGTGCGACGGCGTCGATGCCCCGCCGCGCCAGGTGGTCGGCGACCGCGCGCCGCCCCGCGTTCTGCGCGTACGGCTTCTCGTCGATCGAAAGTGCCGTACTGCCCGGCAACTCGCGCCAGTGGTAGAGCACGCGCGGGATGTGGATGATCTCCTTCGCGTCGGCCTGTTCATAGACACGCAGCGCCAGGTCCCAATCCTGCGAACCCTCCAGCCCCAGACGGAAGCCGCCCACCTCCCGGACCGTCTCGGTCCGGTAGCAACCGAGGTGCGTGATCATGTTCTGCGCGAGAAAGAGGTCCGGGTTGAAGTCACACTTGAAATAGGGCGTGTGGCGGGCGCCGCTCGCGTCGAGCTTGTCCTCGTCGCTGAAAATGAGTTTCGCGGACGGGTTCCGGATGATCGCGTCGGCCACGTAGTGCAGCGCCAGCGGATGCAGCGCGTCGTCGTGGTCCAGCAGCGCGATGAATTCCCCGGTCGCGAGTTCGAGCGCGGAGTTGCTCGCCGCCGAGATGTGGCCGTTCTGCTCGCGGAAGGCGATCCTGATACGGCGATCGCGCTTCGCGAAGTCCTTGAGGATCTGCCCGACGTGCTTCGGCTGCGACGCGTCGTCGGCGATGCACAGCTCCCAGTGCGGATACTGCTGGGCCATCACCGATTCGATCGCGTCCGTCAGGAATTTTTCCGGCGTGTTGTAAGTCGGCATCAACACCGAGATGACCGGGTGGCGTGGCCAGAGCGTCCGTTCGGCGCTCAGCGCCGAGTAGGCCTTCAGCGACGGTTCGAAGCGGCTGATCCAGCTGTGGTAGCTCGGCGCCGTCCGGTAAAGCGTCTCTCGGTACGACTGGATGAACGCGTGCTTGAGCTGCCGGCGCCCGTCGGACGACCGCATCGTCTTCCAGCGAGGCAGATAAGTGTCCTTCAGTTGGCGAAGGCGGCCCGTGTGGCGCATCGTCTTCGCCATCCGGTACATCGCCTGCCACTTGGACAGCACGGTGAGCGTGATCGCGTGGAACCCGAACGGCAACGGGAGCGAGCAGGGGTCGAACCGGGCGCTTCGCAGGTCGAGCGGGACGGCGAAGATCAACGGCAAGAGTTTCGACGCGAGCGCCGACTGCGGTAGCACGAGCGTGCCTGCCTCGGAGTAACCGCTCCCCGTGTCGAGGTAGATCACGGGGTTTCCGTCCGGGCGCCACTCGACGTCGAGGTCCGTCTCCAGTTGCACCCAGTGGCCGGCAAAGCGGCACAAGTCGTTGAAGTCGAACTGCGGATCGTTGTCCACGGCATGCCAGCGCCGGGCCGCTGCGTCGAGCGGGATGACACCCTTCAACGGGACGAGCGGCAGCGCGATGCGATCCCCGATCGCGATGTCGGAAAGTCTCGTCGCAAGGCCGCGCGGCCTTGAATTCGTGACCAGCAACTGGCCGCGCGCGAGTTCACGGCTATGCAGCAGGCGCTGAATCACCGTTCCGATCGACGACGCAACCGGGTCGGATTCCGCGGCGAGGCCCGCGACGGCCTGATTCGTGAAGACCGTCGCGTCGGCGCTGCCGTGATGCGACGGGTCGAGCACCGCGGTGGCGACGGCGTCGAACTGGGTCCGGAAGTTCGGGCTCGCCACGCGCATCGACGCGTATTCGCTCAGCAGGAGGTCGCTCGTCGCGTTGGAGGCCTCCAGCGCAGCGTATTGTGTCCGAAGCGCATCGAGCCCAGTCGACATGCGCACATGTTCGTCGCGAAGCGTAACCAGTTCATCACGGAGCGTGACGACCTCGGCCTGCGCGGCTTCGGCAGCCCGCAGCGCCGCGAGTCGGCCCGATTCGGAGACGACCTTCGCGGTCTCGGATTCCCGGAGTCGCGCATCGACGTCCTGCAGTCGTGCGTTCGAGGCTGCGAGCGCGTCGTGTTCCGTCCGCAGCGCGTCGAGCGCCGTCGACGTACGGACGACCTCATCGCTGAGCGCGACGATCTCATCGCGGAGCGCGACGACCTCGGCCTGCGCCGCGTCGCTGGCCCGCTGCGCCTCGAGTCGGCCGGTGTCGGACGCGACCTTCGCGGTTTCCGATTCGTCCAGTCGCGCGTTCACTTCCAGCAGTCGCGCATCGACGTCCTGCAGCCGTGCGTTCGAGGCCGCGAGCGCGGCGTGTTCCGTCCGCAGCGCGTCGAACGCCGCCGACGTACGGACGAGCTCGTCGCGAAGCGTGACGTCCTCGGCCCGAACCGCTTCGGCGGCCTGCAGCGCTTCGAGTCGGCCCGCTTCGGAGGCGGCCTTGGCGGTCTCCGATTCGTGCAGTCGCACGCCGAGTTCCTGCAATCGTGCGTTCAGCGCGTCGATCGCCTCGTGCAGCACCACGCCGTTCTGGCGCTGCGATTCCTCGAGAACGCGCATCTCGGCCAGGCGCTCGTCGAGCGGCCCCACGAGCGTGCGCAACGCGCGCAACAGGATGCGCGTCAGCGACGCGGTCGGTGCCGCGATCGGCTCGAAGATGATCCGCGCCCCGTGTCTGAAGACGTCGCGCGCCTCGGCGCTCAGCGCAGGCGTCCACTGACTATCGCCGTCCGTGCAGACGAAGATGAAGCCCTCGTCGACGGGAACGATCGACAGCCTCGCTGTCGAGTCCATCCTGCCGGGGATGATCTGGACCGGAGCGACCTGGCCTTCGGCGGCCACGAGGACCCGATGGATTCCACGCAGCCCGATTTCATGCATCGGATCGATGCGCAGCGATATCGAATCAACGTCGTCGATCGGCGCGAACGCGGCGGCGAGCGCGCCGGGCGAACCGGAGACCGGCCTCGCGTCGATCGCGTTGTCCTCGGTGAACTCGCCGTTCCTGCCCAGGTAGATGCGAGGCGGGTCGACCTGCGGATTCATCGGCAGCGCGTCGACATCGGGACCGTGCACGATCGATTGCGCGAGGAAGTCGCCGAGCTTCGCGAACAGCGAGGTGAAGGCCATGCCCAGCGTCGGCGACAGTGCGAGTTGCATGACTGCCGTCGGCACGTCGGGCCCTACGAGCAGCATCCCCAGCCCGTTCGAATGGGTGAACGCGACGTGGGGATAGCGCGTGGTGATCTCGGCCCAGAAGCGGTCGACGCCGAAACCCTCGCGGGTCACCACGATGTCGTGAAAGAGCACGATCGCACGTCTGGATAGCTTGGGCTTCCATGTCTCGAAGTCTTCGCGGACCGCCTCGTAGGTGTGAAGGCCGTCGATGTGCAGCAGGTCGATCGAGCCGTCGCCGAAGTCGTCGACCGCGTCGGCGAAGAGCTTGCGTACCAGCACGACGGAGTCGGGGAAGCGCGAGCGCGCCACGCCGCTGATGTCCACGAAGACGTCCTCCGCATAGGCGCCGGCGTGCTCGTCTCCGGCCCACGTGTCGACGCCGTAGAGCTTCGTCGGCAGGTCGCTCCGCGCGGCGGCCTCCGCGAACGTGAAGAACGAGTTGCCGGTGTGGACCCCCAGTTCGACGACCGTGTCGGGCCGCGCCGTCGAGACGATCCACGAGGCGAACGGGATGTGCCCGATCCACGATGTCGGCAGGACGATGCGTGCCGGAACGTGCAGCCCTGCGACGACGCTGGTCAGGATCGCGGCGTCGGAGGTGTCGGGGGCGGAGCGGAGGGCGCTGCTGGTTCTCGTCATGGGTCTAGGCGTGCGCCACGCTGTGCTTGACGAGAGCGACCTCGTTCATCGCGATCCCGATGAGTCCCTGCGCGACGCTGGTCGTGTGCGACTCGAAGAGGATCGCTTCGTTGATCCAGTGATGCTGGACATGCTCGACCTGCGTGCCGTTGGCGATCGCCACCACGATCGAGTACTGCCCGCGCGGCAGGCGCGGCATCTCGAACGCGAAGACCGCGTGGAACGACTCGTCCTTCCGGACGTCGAGCGGTTCCTGCTGACTCGAGACGAAGGTGTTGTCGCCGAACAGTTCCTGGCCGAGCCGGTCGCGCACGAAGAAGCCGACGATCGGCGACTCGAGCGAATCCGAGGCATGAACCGTCACCTCGAGCCGCACCCGCTCGCCGCCCACGATCGCGTTGATCGTGCGCCCGGCGTCGTCGACGAACGAGACGTCGGTGATGCGCGCCGAACCGCGGCCGAAGCCCTGCGCGTGGAGGTCGAACGGTTGCAGGTAGAGGTCGTTGCGCAGCACGCTGCGATCGAGGATCTCCTGCCGGCGGTCGCGGAACCGGCGCGGCTTGGCGGCGCCGACGGGTGGGGCTATCGGGTCGGCCGAGGCGCCCTGGGTCGACTCGAACAGTTCGCGCAGGTAGGCGTCGGCGACGTCCTTCGACGAGGCGTCCATGCGCAACCGGCCGCGGTCGAGCCACAGCGCGCGTTCGCAAAGGGCCTTGACCGAGCCGAGGTCGTGGCTGACGAACAGCAGCGTGCCGGTCGACATGAAGTTGCGCAGGAAACGCATGCATTTCTGGTTGAACGCGGCATCGCCGACCGCGAGGGCCTCGTCGATGATCAGGATGTCGGCATCCACGTGTGCGATGACCGCGAATGCGAGGCGCACGAACATCCCGCTCGAATAAGTGCGGACCGGCTCGTCGAAGAAGTCCCCGATTCCGGCGAACTCCCGGATCGACTCCAGGCGTTGCGAGATCTCGCGACGCGACAGGCCGAGCAGCTGGCCGTTCAAGTAGACGTTCTCGCGACCGGTGAATTCGGGGTTGAAGCCCGACCCGAGCTCGAGCAGCGCGGCAACCCGGCCCGCGACCCGCAGCGTCCCGTTCGACGGCGCGAGCGTGCCGCAGATGATCTGCAGCGCGGTGCTCTTGCCCGATCCGTTGCGGCCGACGATCGCGAGCGACTCGCCGCGGCGAACGTCGAACGTCACGTCGTCGAGGGCCTGGTGGACGTGAGCCACGCGGCGCGCCTTGTCGCGCAACCGATCGGCAAGGCGCTTGCTCCGTACATGCCGCGCGGCGAAGTTGAGGAAGCCCTGCGTCAGGCGGTCGTGCGGGCGCTGATAGATGCTGTAGGTCTTGCCGAGGCCGCGGACCTCGATCGCGAGATCAGATGACATCGGCGAACCCTCTCCGCGTCTTCTCGAACGCCATCAGCCCGGCCCAGGCGATCACGAGGCCGACCGCCAGCGAGACGAGGAAGCCGGCCCAGTCGGGCGTCGCACCGAGCATCAGGACCGACCGCACGTCCTCGATCGGTCGTGCCATCGGATTGAACAGGATGATTTCGCGAGCGGTACCCGACAACGCCGACATCGGATAGAAGATCGGGCTGAGGAACATCATCGCCGTGACGAGCAGGCCGACGGTCTGGCCGACGTCCCGAATGTAGACGCCGATCGCGGCGAGCAGCCAGCACAGGCCGATCGTCGATAGCAGCATCGGCAAGACCACGATCGGCAACAGCAGCGCGGTCGGGGGGATGCTGCCCATGATGATCAGCTGGCCGACCAGTAGCACGAGCAGGCTCACGGCACCGTGGAACAGCGCGGTCGCGATCGACACGAGCGGCAGAAGCTCGAGCGGGAAAACGATCTTCTTGACGTAACTCGCGTTCCGCGAAATGGCGGTCGGCGCCTGGAGGACGCTCTCGGCGAACACGTTGAAGACCACGAGGCCGCTGAAGAGGAGCAATGCGAGTTCGCTCTTCGGCAGTTCGGTGGTCGGTCCCCAGCGCACCTTGAAGACGCTCCCGAAGACGAATGTGAACACGACGAGCATCAACAGCGGCGTCACCAGAGACCACAGGATGCCGAGTGCCGAACCCCGATAGCGGGTCAGGATCTCTCGCTTGGAGAGTTCGATGAGCAGGGCGTATCGCTGGCGTAGCGCTTTGAGGATCAATTTATGCAGCTCGGGTTCGAACGTTCATGCATCGCTCGCTGCCCGTCGGGTTCAGGGTCGCCCGGTGGCAGGGGCGGCTCGGCATACGACACGGCAGCTCCGCCGTATGGCATCCGCGTCCGACGTCCGGTATCGCATGACGGCTGGTCGTTCGGTCGTGCGAGCGCCGCGCATTTTAACAACCTGTGACGCGGGGTTTCCTTCCGAAATCTTGCTGCGCAGGAGGCATCCCTCGATGCTCAGGAGCAGTAGTAGTCCCGAAACCACGTCGCGAACCGCCCCAGCCCTTCGACCAGCGGCGTCGACGGAGCGAACCCCACCGCCGCCTGCAGCCGCGCCGTATCGGCATACGTGTCCTTCACATCCCCGTCCTGCATCGGCTTCAGGATCTTCTCGGTCGAGCGGCCGAGCGCCCGTTCGAGCGTCTCGATGTACGTCAGCAGATTGACCGACTGATGGTTACCGATGTTGTAGATCCGCCACGGCGCGGCGCTGGTCGCGGCATCGGGGCGCGTCGCGTCGAACGCCCGGTCGGGCGCCGCCGGGTGGTCGAGCACCCGCAGCGTGCCCTCGACGATGTCGTCGACGTACGTGAAGTCGCGCGTCATGTCGCCGTGGTTGAACACGTGGATCGGGCGTCCTTCCACGATCGCGCGCGCGAACAGCATCGGGCTCATGTCCGGCCGGCCCCACGGGCCGTAGACGGTGAAGAAGCGGAGCCCCGTCGTCGGCAGCCCGAACAGGTGGCTGTAGCTGTGCGCGGTCAGCTCGTTCGCCTTCTTCGTCGCGGCGTAGAAGCTGACCGGGTGGTCGACCGGGTCCGTCTCGGCGAACGGCAGCTTGCGGTTGCCGCCGTAGACCGACGACGTGCTGGCGTAGACCAGGTGCCCGACGTCGTTCCGGCGGCATGCCTCGATGACGTTCGCGAAGCCGACCAAGTTGCTGTGCGTGTAGGCGGCCGGATTAACCAGCGAATAGCGGACGCCGGCCTGCGCCGCGAGATGCAGCACGGCGCCGAACCGGGTCGTTGCGAACAGCCGTCCGATCGCGTCGGCGTCCGCGATGTCGATGGCCTCGAACCGGAAACCGGGCAGCGGCGTCAGCTGCGCGAGCCGGTCCTGCTTCAGCCGCACGTCGTAGTAGTCGTTCAGGTTGTCGATGCCGACGACCTCGTCGCCGCGGGTGAGCAGCGCCTTCGCCGCGAAGAAGCCGATGAAGCCGGCGCAGCCGGTGACGAGGATCGTCATCGCGGCTCGCCGACGGCGTCTCCGACCGGCGCGGCCGGGTTCGCGGACGATTTCGGCGACGCGTGCACCGACAGCGGCGCCGTCGCGCTCGCTTCGCACTCGATCTGCAGCGCGCGCAGCTTCGCGTACTTCGCGAAGCTGTTGAAGCAGCCGATCGCGATGTGCACGAGGCCCGGCAGGCCGTCGAGGAAGCCGAGCCGCACGACGTAGAACTTCAGGAAGCGAAGCGCCGGCGACAGCAGCAGGCGCCACACGTTCGCGCGTTCGCCGGCGCGGTGGAGCGCGTCGGCCTGCAGGCTGGTGTAGCGGTTCTGCTTGTCGAGATAGGCCGCCAGGCTTTCGGCCGAGTGATGCATCAGCACGGCGCGTTCGGGAAGCCGCCCGACGGACCCGGCGGCCTCGACCTTCTCGTGGACGGCGTCGTCGCTCCACTGTGCGCGGCGACGGTCGAACAGGCGGAGGCTCCAGTCGGGAAAGCCCTCGCCGTGCCGCAGGTAGCGGCCCATGAAGCGGTTCGAGCGCGGCATGCGGTAGGCCGCGTGGCGCGGCCGCGCGAGGACGTCGGCGATCGCGGCGCGAAGCGCCGGCGAGACCTCCTCGTCGGCATCGACCGAGAGGATCCAGTCGTGCTTCGCGAGCGACGCGGCGAAGCGCTTCTGCGGGCCGCAGCCGCGCCAGGCTTCCTCGACGACGCGGGCGCCGTGCTGCCGCGCGCCCGCGCGCGTCGCGGCGTCGCGGGCCCAGTGCCCGAGTCCACGACGACGATCTCGTCGGCGAACGCGAGCGAGCGCAGGCAGGGGGCGAGCTGCTCGCCGGTGTTGAAGGTGATGAGGACGGCCGAGAGGGGCAGCGGGTCGACTGGCATCGGCGGACGAAGAAGCGGAGGTGCACGGCGGCATGCTGCGCGCCCGGGGCCGCGCGCCGTTCGGGTCCGCCGTCGACCAGCAAGTTCGATGCGGCCCGCGTGCGACTGCGTAGAATCGCCGCCCTCGGTCCAGACGGCCGCGAATTGTGTCATAC
>CAXTDA010000008.1:0-20608 GCA_964242935.1 uncultured Burkholderiaceae bacterium
GCTTCGGCGCCGGCGCGCCCGCGTCCGTCGTGCCGGGCTCGCGCTTCGTCGCGCAGTTCGTCGCCTATCCGGACGGGGACGTCGACGCGGCCCGGCGCCTGCTCGCCGAAGCCGCGGACGGCGGCCAGACGATCGCGGAAGTCGGAAGCGAGGCGGTCGTGGCGGGCACCGTCGTCGACGTTGCCGTGTCCGGTTCCGACCTGCTGGTCGAAGGCGCTGCGCGCGACGTGCAGCGCTTCGTCTGGACCGCCAAGGCCGTGACGCTCGGCTGCGCGGGGCCGGCCGCCGCCGTCGACGCGCCGGCGTCGACGGTGCTCCGCTACGACGTGCTGGTCGACGGCCTCGTGCTCGGCCGCATCCGGCTGCCGCTCTCGATCTCGGCCGGCGCGGACGCCACGGCCCGATCGGAAGCCGAATCGCGCCTCGCGAAGACCGCGTTCGCGTCGTACTCGTCGAAGGATCGCGATCGCGTGATCGACCGGGTCGCCGCGATCCGCATCGCGGCGAAGGTCGACGTGTTCCTCGACTGCCACGACCTCAATCCGGGCGACGCGTGGGAGGCGGAGCTCGCGCGGCACATCGACGACTGCGACACGTTCATGCTGTTCTGGTCCGACGACGCGGCGACCTCGAAGTGGGTGCGCTGGGAATGGAAGCGGGCGCTCGACAAGCGCGGGCTCGAGCACATGCAGTTCCATCCGCTCGAGAACGGCGTCAGGCCGCCGCCCGAACTGCGGAAGATCCATCTCGGCGACCCGTACATGGCGTTGCGCGCGGCCGAACGGGTGCGCCGCGCGACCCGGATCGAAGGACCCGTCGCATGACGTCGCCGCTGCAGCACATGGTCATCCAGCTCGAGTCGGAGTCGGTCGACGCGATCCCGCTCGGCATCCTGCGCGGCAAGACCGACGGCGTCATCACGTATCTGAACCGCGCCGCGAGAGAGCTGATCGGTCCGGATCTCGGGGTCGGCGCGAGCCTCGTCGAGCTGCGTTTCGCGCCCGAGAGCGAGGGCGTGGTCGAGGCCAATCTCAGGACGCGATTCGACGCGCACCGCGCGACGACCTATCGCCTGACCTACGTCCGCCCCGACCTGCGCACGCACGTCCACGTGCAGATCTCGGGGCTGCCCGAGTACGACGCCGACGGCACGCTGCTCGGCTCGATCGGCTTCGTCACCGACAAGACGATGGACCATGCGAACCTCGAGATCCATCACGCGATCGGCTCGGCGACCGACTGGCGCGGCCTGCTCGGCAAGCTCGACGACGCGGTGCGCGACGTCATCGCGTTCGAATCGATCGTCGTCAGCCTGATCAGCGCGGACCGCAGCGCGTTGCAGATCTTCTACGAGCGACCCGACCGCACGTCGGCGATCAAGCCCGCATGGCGCTGGTGGCCGATGCCCGCGTTCGTCGCCGCCGACCTCGACAGCCTGCTGACGACGCGGCCCGACGATCTCGGCGAGATGTTCAGCCGCGCGCCGTACGACGAGCTCGCGAAGAACGACGCCGGGACGCGCGAGTGGCTCGGGCTCGGCTTCAAGCACATGCTGCGGAAGCCGGTGATGCTCGACGGCCGCCTCGTCGCGCTGGTGACGCTGATGCGGATGGAGGACCGCGCGTTCTCCGAGATCGAGGTCGCGCGGCTCGACCAGTTGCCGATCGGCGAGACGGTCAACATCGCGCTCGCGATCGAGCATCGAAACGAGCTCGATTTCGCGCTGAAGCTGATCAGCGACCTCGGCCGCGTGGCCCACAGCATCGCCGAGGTGGGGCGCGTGCTCGTCGAGCAGATCCAGGTGCATTTCGAGTGGGAGCACGTGTCGCTGTTTCGCGTCAACTACGACAGCCGCACGGTGTCGATCGTGCATCAGGCCGCGGATGCCGGCTTCCGGTTGTCGGACGACTTCACGCAATCGAGCGACGTCGGCCTGCTCGGGCGCGTCGTACTGTCGGGGAAAGCCGTGCGCATCGGCGACGTCCACGCCAACGACGCGTACGTACAGGGCATCGAGCGGACCAACTCCGAAATGTGCCTGCCGATCCCCGGCAGTCCGGTGCGCTGGATCCTCAACGTCGAGTCGTCGCTCGGCCGCGCCTTCGCGTCCGAGGAGCAGGCGCCGGTCGAACGCCTGCTCGAGGTCGCCGGCCTGATCCTCGACCGCACGCTCGCGCTCGAATTCAACAAGACCGTGCTCGAGTGCGTCGCTGACGCGGTGATCCAGACCACCGCGCAAGGCAATATCCAGTACGTCAACCCGGCCTGCGCGACGCTGCTCGAGCAGAGCCGCGAATCGATCCAGGGCCTGCATCTGAGCGCGCTGCTGTCGTCGGCCGACGGCAACGCCGACGCGACGGCGTTCGTCACCGAGCTGATGACGCTCGATCGCGTGCTGCCGCGCGTGGTCCACTTCGGCGTCCACGACGCGACGCCGATCCCGGTGCTGCTGTCGGGCAACGCGCTGCCGCCGCAGATCGGCGGCAAGGTGTACGTCGCAAGCGACCTCCGCTACCGGCAGCAGGTCCAGCGGATGGACGCGCTGCAGGACGTGTTCCGGCAGGTCGCGACCGAGTCGCGCGTGCCGCTCGCGCTGACGTCGTCGTTCCTCGAGGAGTTCCGCAGGCAGTCGCCGGCGGCCGAGGCGAGCGACCTGGTCGACAAGGCGCTGCGTCAATTGCGACGCGCCGACTTGCCGCTCGAACGCGTCGTCCGCCTCGCCGCGACCGCCGACGGCCAGGAGCTGCCGGCGAAGCCGACGTCGCTCCGCGACGCGGTCCTGCGGCTCCTCGACGGCCTGCCCGAGTCGCATCGTCGCAAGGTGACCTTCGTCGACGGAGCCGGCGACCCTGGCGTGATGGCCGCGCGACCCGAACTCGACTTCTGCGTCGCGAGCCTGGTGGCGTTCCTGTTGCAGATGAAGGCCCAGCGCGACGCGATCGAGATCCGCATCGGCACCGAGGGCCGGACGCGCACGCTCGACTTCGGGCTGGTCGATCCGGAGGCGCGGATCCCGAGCCCGACACGGCTGCAGGCGAAGGGCGACCACGAGCGCGATTTCGCGTTGTCGCGGCCGGTGCTGCAGAGCCTGATGCAGCGGATGGGCGGCAGCTTCGAGCTGATCCAGAAGGACGGCCTCGTGCTGCGGCTCGCGCTCGCGCCGGCGGAGTGCGCATGACGTGGCAGCTGATCGCCTACCCGGAGGAGGAGCTGTGCGACATCGCCAGCATCTCGGTCCGGAAGGCGCTCGAGCGCATGCAGACGCTCGCGTCGATCGTCACGGCCGAGAACATCGCCGACGCGACCGCGCGCCTCGCGGCTCACGACGAGGCCGAGCTCGACCTGCTCGTGATCTCGTCGACGATGCCGACCGACGCGTCGGCCAGCGTCGGGCTGACGGGGCTCGAGCCGTCGAAGCAGTTCATCAAGGCGTTGAAGAAGCGGCGACCGGCGTTGCCGGTGATCGTCGTCGCGACGACGCCCGACGACGGACTCGCCGGCTTCATCGGTGCGTTCGATGCGACGGGCCTCGTCACGATCGGCAACGACTTCGGCCGTACGCTGATCGACCGCATCCGGTCGCTGTACGCGACCGACATGCCGTCGCTCGCCGAACGCTTCCAGGAACAGGAACGCCAGCAGGCCGCCCGCGAGAGCGCGCTGGTGCAGCTCGACCTCCATCTCGGCGGCGACCAGGTCGGCCTCTGGCGGATGAGCCGCCGCGGCAACGGCGAATGCGAAGCGAGCGGCATGCTGCAACTCGACCCGCAGTTGCTGAAGACGCTGGTGCGTCGTTCGAAGCGGCTGAACCAGTTCATCGGCAGCGTCGCCGACGCCGACGACTGGATCGGCGACCTCGACGAGCTGTCGAGCGACCTGCGACATCTGCTGTTCCGGAACGGCAACGAGAACATGGACTGCTGGGACCGCTTCCTCACGCAACGCGAACAGGTCGGCGGCGTATCGAAGTCGCGCATCCGCGTCACCGTCAACGACGAGACGCACCCGGTGCTGGTCGAGGCGCTACGCGACAGCGGCAAGGCCTTCGGCGATTCGTGGGTGCTGAACGCGCCGGTCTTCCGGCGTTATGCGCAGCAGATGAACTACCCGCCGCTGTTCGTCGACGTCGCGAGCCGGCGGGGGCCGTTGAACTGCCTCGTGATCGAGGCCGACGACGCGGCGGGGCTGGTGCAGATCGGTACCGGCGAGCCGGAGTCGTTCGAGCGGCTGCGGCATCTCGGCGACGAGGCGACCGCGGTCGAGGGCTTGCTGCGCGGGACGGGCGGCCGGTACGTCGAGCGGCTGTCGATGAACGCGATCGACGACAAGCTGACGGAGGCCGTCATCGCGAAGCTGTTCGAGCGCCAGTGGCACGTCGTGCACTTCTGCGGACATGTCGGCGGCGGGGCCGGCCAGGCGTCGCTGATCCTCCGCGCGACCGACGACGGCGCGTTGCCGGTGAGGCGGCTGACGCAGGCGCTCGGGCGTACGCAGTTGCTGTTTCTCAACGCGTGCCGGAGTGCGGACACGCAGGTGGTGATGCACGCGGTCGAGCAGTCGGTGTCGGCGGTGCTGGGGTTCCAGTGGAAGGTCGAGGACAAGGCGGCGCTGGACTTCGCGATCGATTTTTATGGGGCGTTGTTCGATCCGCCGGTTGGGCAGGAGCGGAGTCTCGAGTTCGCGTTGATGTCGGCGCGGAAGAGGGCGTATCAGCGAAGGCCGGAGCATCCGACCTGGGTGGCGCCGGTGTTGGTGATGCAGATGAGCTGAGCACGACGCAAGACCGGGTCACGTGGTTCGACCACCACCGCCTGCTCGAACCCGTTGCGCCGGCGGCCAATCGGAGAAGGCAGAGAACGAGCAGGGTGCCGCGACGCTTGGTGCGATGTGAACACCGTATGGATCGCTAGCGGCCGAATCCGGAACGACCGCCTTGGAGAACGCCTCGACCTCTCGAGCCGGTCAGAAATGGAAAGTACCCGGAACCGGCAACACACCCGGCACGAACAGCGAGAAGACGCTACTCGAGGCCGGAGCATGCGTGAAGCCGGTCACCGCACCGGCGCCCAGATCCGCATACATCTCGATCGCCGGAAAGAGGGTGATCAGCGGCCTGTACTCGACGGTGCGGCTCGCCAGATCGATGATGAAATTGCCTCTGATCGCAATGTCGGGCGAGCCGAATACGCAGGGGTCGTTCGCCGTCGCCGCATACGAGACGTCGTAACGCTGCGAGTGCGGAAGGAGGGGCGGGATCACGCCGACGCTGACACTCGGACTCGGCGTCTTCAAGCACTTGACGTCACCGCTGGTGCAGTCCACTTCGAACGTCGTATCGCTGCGTGTCGTCTTGGTGACGGTTCCGGTTGCCGTGTCGAATTCGATCATGAACGCGACGCGGCTACTCGCTCCCCAGGTCGAATCGAACCCGCGCTCGTCGGTCTCGAAGCAGGAGTTGTAGTGAAAAGGAAGAGGCGGACCCTCGAAGACCTGGCGGCCTTTGAATGGCCCCGTCGGTTGGACATGGGCACCGGCCAGGGTGTTCGGAATGAAGGCCTGAAACCAGAAACGCAACTGCGGCGGCAACGGTGGTGAGGGCGAGGCTGGCGTGCCACCTCCGGACTCGGTGTCAGGAGCCGGGTCGCCCGTCTGCCGAAAGGCCGTGTCCGCTGAGCGCTGCAGCGACGATCCGTTCTCGCCGACCTCGCGACCTGGATCGACGGATTGTCGGCCTTCCATTGCCGACCCCGATTGCGGCACGGCATGCGAGTCTTGCGGAGCATCCAGCGGCGTGTTGCAGTCGCCATCGGCCGTTTCCTGGTCGGACTGCTCGAGCGCCGCCCGCTGCAGCAACTCCCCGACAAAGCGGTTTCCGTACTGACGTTGCGCCAGCAGCAACGAGCGGTCCAGCGAAGCGCCTCCGCCGCTGCGATCAAACTGGAGACTCAAGGGATGTTCCTGTGCGCTCGGAGCGGCACCACGCAGGTCCATCGGTCGACGACTTCCCGACCGGGTCGCGGACGGTCTACTCGCCGCATGTTCACGTTCAAACATTCGTCCACTCCTTGTCGTACAACAGGGGCGACTGCATTCGAATCGTACGCGGTACACAAGCCGAGACCAGAGCCAGCCACAAATGAGAATGGCTTGCATCGCTGCAAGCCATTGATGACCTGGTGGCTCGGGGCACACTCGAATATCGTACGTAAGTACATGAAATATAACAAGATTATTGCATTGCTGGCGCTACGTGCCCCCGGAGATGCCCCAGGTCTCTGCTTGGGGAGGCTGCAATTGATTGCAGACGCTGTCAGCCACAGACGCCTTGACTGTAGTAGAGGTTGCCGACGACCCACATTATGGGATCGTCTTCCGTCATCACGACTACCTTGCCAGCCGCATCTTCAGAGATGATGAACTTCGAAAAGCCAGCGTACCCGCCGTACGAGTTCTTCGCGTTGTACTCCCCGCATAGCGCATCGAGTTTGGCTCCGCTCTTAGTGGAAATGCCGTCGTGCTTGAGCGCCACGTTTCTGAACTTGACCGAGTCCGGGTCTTTCAAGTTGTTGCGTAGCCCAGCTAATAGCTGATCGATGTGAGCAGTCGCCTTTCGATCTTCCTCAGCCTGCTTCTCCGCAGCTTGCTTCTTGTACCGAGCCTCGGCTGCTTCGTGGCCGAACTTGTCGCACGCAGTCAGACCAACGATCGATATGAAGGCGCAGGCAAAAATGCTTATAGGTTGAATAGTGCGTGTCATGCAGACCCTCTCTGTTGATCGTCAAGTGGCTAAGAACTCGGGCTCGAACGGCTTCTAAGCGGCGGGGTCAGAGCACCGCTCTCGCTGCGTTGTTCTCGAACAGGCACGCATCACGGATGTAGCGCGTGTGCATCTGAACCGAGCGATGGCCGGACTGCTCCATGATCTTGTGCAGGCTCACCCCGGCTTGCGCAGCACTGGTGATGAGGCCGGACCGGAGGCTGTGTCCTGAGTAGGAGGAGGGCTCCATGCCAGCGGCAGCCACAGCGCGTTTGATGATCACGTTGACCGTTGAAGTGGACAGCCTCGAAGCACCCACAGTCCCAGCCTTGTCGACAGCTCGGAAGAGCGGTCCGTTTGCAGAGTTCAAGATCGCTACCCACGCCTGCGAAGCCAGCACAGGACATGCTGTGGGTGACCGCCCGTGCGGAACGGCAATTTGCCTACCCGCCCCGCCTGGGTCGGTCTGCTCTTCGCCAACTTGACAATGAGTCCGTCGTCGCCGTAGTGAAGGTCGCTTACATCGAGCGAGACTAGTTCAGACCGACGCAGAGCTGATGCGAACCCAAGAAGCATCACTGCCCGGTCTCGGATGTCGCGCGTGCCGAGCGGCGCGGGAAGACTGACAAGGAGCTCGTCGCGGGTCAGCGGCTTCGCGCGCCGCTGGGCGCTGCCGTGCTTCCTGCGAACGCCCTTAAGGACTGTTCTGACGAGGTCAGTTTTCCCTGGGTCGCTGAACCCGAGGGAGGTATGCGCTCGCCCTATGCCGACCAGCCGACGTGCGATCGTGGAGGACGAACAGGTTGTGGCTCGGAAAGCGACGTACTCCGCAAGCATTTCAGCCGAGCATGGAATGGAGCCTCCGAAGCGACGGAAGTCCGCAAGGTCATGTCGATAGGCGCGACGGGTGTTGTCCGATGCAGCAGCAGTGACGTAGCCCGCGACATCGGAGGACCGATCAATCGGTGCAATTGATTGCAACGCGTGACCGGCGTAGCGATTAAGGTCGGACTCGCTGCTCGCAATATTGGTCGGCGATAAGAAGATGTTATCGCCCGTAAAGGCTTCGGCCTTGGTGTTCATGCCAGCTCCTCGGACCGAAGCTCGTTCAAACGTGAGAGGTGGCGCGTCACCAGTTGGTGAGCAGTGCCATGCTTTTCCCTTTCGAGGCCGTTACTCTCGATGAATGCCGCCTCGCACTGTCGCGCCCAGTCATCATGGTCTTTGCCAGTAACGGAAATGTTCAGCAGCCCGCCCTCGACGAAGAAAAGGACGCTGCCGAACGCGGCAACGGGTCGCCGAGCCGACGAGAAGAAGTCGCGTAGCTCTTTCCTCTCGCGAAGCAGCGCGGCGATGCAGCGACCGCCCACGCGTGTGTGCTTATCGATCGCTGAAAACAGGACGCCTCGAACGCCTTCGAACTTGAAGCTGCCGTTGGTTGAGGTTGCCTCGTTGTTCGTCTGCGCGACGAGAGGAACGAAGGCGTTCATGCCCTCCGCGCCCCTTTGCCCTTCCAGATACAGCGTCCGGTGCGTAGGGCTGAGTCGCAGGCGATCCGCGATCTCCGACATGGCGCTCGGTGTGGGGCGCACGAACGCTTCGACCACTCGGTACGTGGTGATCCGATAACCGGCAAGCTCGCGAAGCGCGGCTGCTCGACGAAGCGTAGGCAGGCTCTCATTGCAACTGATTGCAGTCAACTCGGACGGGGACAGCGCCGTCATCGTTGATCGCAAGTGGTCGCGACGCTGCTGCATTTCCAAAATGACTGATAGATCACATAGGGATCGGCTTTTCCGTGCATCGGCGAGACGTGTCGCGAGATATGCAGCGACCCGGGCGCGGCCTCGACTCCGTTGGAACTGTGTCGAACGACACACCGCAAGCACGTCCCGGCACAGGTCGCCGTCTGCTAGACCGATGTCCTCGTAGGCGATGACCATCAGTCGTTGCCATACGTAGCTGGGATCGACGTCGTGCATCCAGTGCGAGGTAAGCGCAGCAGTTCCGCTCATGCCGCGACGAATGGCTTTCTGAAGGTTGGAGGCGAGAACCCAGCGGTCTGCGGCTGGTGATGGGCGGACGCCGTTGGACTCGAAGGTAAATCCGCTGAGTGCTTCATCTATGCGATCGAAGGCATCGGTTACTTGGTTGCAGTGCGTTTTATGGCTCATAGCTACTCATCCAGAAGTGGAAGTATTGAGCGTGCTGTAAGCCATTGAATTGTCAAGTGTTTTGCGCGATTTACGGGTCCTTACGTTTCACCTCGGAAACCGTCGCTGACCCTGCGACATCTCCCGGATGCTGGTGGCTGAGACAGGCGTAGGATCACGAGACATTCTGTGTTCTATACCTACTCAGGGAGGCGAAGATGGCAAGGGGAATACCGGCGTTCGTCGCGACTTTCGGTATGACGGAGAAGCCGGAGCTGCTCAGTCATGTTTCCTACAACGCTCCCGGTTCCAACCCCTTCCAGGAAAGCTATTTGCAGTGGCTGCTCGATTCGACCCCGGAGATTCTTCCCATACGTGATTTTTATCCCAACGTCATATCGGTCTGCTCGCTAGGGCGCGAGGTACCTGTCGGCCTCGGGGCGACCCGCGTCGGTTACATCGACAACCTCATGGTTACGAACACCGGACACCTAGTGATTGTTGAGACGAAGTTGCACCGCAATCCTGAGGGGATCAGAGAGGTTATTGCGCAGACCTTCGAGTACGGGCAGGCGATCAACACGCTGAGCTTTCTTGAGCTCGAAGCTGCGTTGAGGAAAGGCATGAAGGGCGGCAACGAGCTTGGCCCCACCGAGACCATCGCCGCGCGCGCACGCGCTCGCGAAGCTGACGGTGCGTTCGCTGGAGTCATCGAGGATTTCGAGGACAAGCTCGCAGCCAACATTTGCCGTGGCGAGGTGCTTTACCTGATCGTCGCGGACGGAATCCATGCCAGCGTGGAGCGAATGGCTTACTGGTTGAACGAGATCAGCGGCAGTGCGCCGCACCGCTTCGGCCTCGTGGAGCTCCGCTCTTATCGAACGGCCGATGGGCGTGCGGTCATCATTCCTCGATCGCTCATGCGAACGAAAGAAGTATCGCGGCATGTCGTAGTCATCGAGTCCCATCTTCCTGACAACGTCGCATCTGCGACGGTCGAAGAACGGACCGACACCGAAGGCGGTGCCACGTCGATCACGACCCGGACCGTCCGAACGGCTGGGCCACTGCTTACCAAAGATCGGTTGATCGAGGAAGTTCGTTCGAGAGATGCGGGTGCGCTCGATGTCGTTGGCAATCTGCTGAACAGTCTCGATGCGAAGCGTTTCGATAGCCGTGCGCTCGCGACCGAGCTCCAGTTCGGGCTGACCTTCCCACCAGGCGACGGTACTTTCTCGCCGATCGCCAAGCTCACCGTGAACGGCCTGTATGCGGACATACCGTCGCGGGTAGTGGGAGTGTTGAGCGATCAGGAGTTAATCGATTACAAGGCCGGTATGCGGGCTGTAGCTTTTTTTTCAGTGAGGGTGATATCGCCGATCGGAAGAAGAACTTCGGGCGCACCCAACGATACGATCAACTGCGCGGAAAGGTCGAAGGCTTGGTCGACGTGATGGTTAATGTACGGGCGGCGGCAGTCTCAGCCTTGTCTCGGATCGCCCCTCCTTGACAGATGCCGGGCACCTCTTGATCTAACAGCAAAATCTCGTCATCTGGCAACAAGTCAGACCATTAGATTCTTGGTCTGGCAACATGGTGTGCTTCCCCCGATGTGCTTGAACATCTCGGCACAGGGAGGAGCATGGAGGACACCAAGAAACTGATCGGTGCGCGGATCAAAGCACTGCGAAGACAGGCAGGGATGACCCAGGAGGTCTTCGCGGGCAAAGTCGAGATGGACGCCCGCCACTTGTCGCGCTTGGAAGTCGGTCGCCACTATCCGTCGCTCGATTCCCTCGACCGCTTCGCGACCATCCTCGGCGTTCCCCTAATCCAGTTTTTTGACTTCCCGACGAACGAGTCGACGAAAATGTCTCGCGACTACGTGGTCAGCTTCGCCAAACGGGCTACCCCCGCGCAGCTCCGTGCCGCGGCCGAGATCATCCGTGCTCTCGTCGCCTGACTAAGATCGATCATCACCGGTGGTGCAATTGATTGCACCGCTGCCCGACCCTCCGAGGTCAAGCGAGGACGACCGGGGTGATGGCCTGCAACGCACCAAGGCAGCGTTTCCATACCTGCTCGGTTTGCCAACTGGTGACCGCGTTCGCGAGCAGACGCTTGCGGAAGGCGATGCGTTCAGCACCGTGAGTCGTCTTCAGTGCGGTAGGTATCCCGTTCGCGACGCAGTTCGTTACGAAGCTCTTCCAATGCTGATCGGACGCCGCGGACTTGGTCGTCTCTACGATGAGAACCCGCAGCCCCTTGAATGGGTTAGGCAGCTTCAGGAGTTCGTTGGCAGGCAGTCCGGTCCGGCGCAACGCCACTTCGATCCTCGTCAGAGTGGCGTGCGGTGAAGTTACGCTCCATTTCTCCTTCATCTGCCTAGCCTTGTCGTACATGCGGTCTCGGCGTGAGCTCTGGGTGCTGCCCAAGTACAGGGTGCCCAGATCGCCGCCGAGCCCTTTGTAGACGTACGAGGTACTTACCTTCTCGCGCATCAGCATGATGTCCTCGCGTCGGAAGCTGGCGAAGTCGACCGCGAATTCGATGTACGTCACATGTCCGCTTGCGAAGAGGGAGTCGTACGACAGATGCTTCAGCAACGGGTCAGTGACGCCCTGGAATCGGGCGAGAGAAGTCGCTGTAAACCAACCCGGATAGCTCGTTATCTGAAAGTACCGATAGCTCTGCTTGGTCGTCCCCAACGACAGTTCAAATGTTCGATGCCCGTTTTTGGTTGAGTGCCAGAACAGCCTCGGTGGCTTGCCAGCACACATAACGAGCTTCATCTTTCCGTCGGGAAGTAACTCGTGGCGCTTCTTCCAAATGTGCATCATGCAGGCGACCACAGCTTTCCACTCACCCACCTTAATTTTGGACTTGGTCATCGTGAAGCGATCGACGCCGACGGCTGCATACCACCAGTACAGGCCCTTCACGTCATGCCCCTTCTCGAAGAACCGGCTTACTAGTGTCAGGCGCGAGGCTAAATAGCCGCGTGACCGTTACTGTCGTGTAGAACGGCATGCCGTCGTTTCCGTCTGCCGGTGGAAGTGTTCCCGCGGCGCGGCGCGCGTAGAAGGTGCTCTTGCTGATCGCGAGCAGCGCCAGAAGATGCTTGATCCTGAGTCGTCCAGGCTGATCCAGCGAAATTCGGGGCGCTTCCGGTTGAACTTGGCGCTTACGGCGTGGCTTGCGATTGAAGGGGTCATTCAAGTGCGACATGCGAATCTCCCGCCCTGATTTCGGGCACTGCGTTGAGAAGACGCAATGGAGATTCCGGCACGAATAGCGTAGGAGCGCGGGAATACCCATTGCGGGTCTCCGCTTCTGCAGTTCGGTAAAATTTACCGAAGAGCCGCACTCCTTGCGCACGGTAGTGAATGAAGGTTACTGCGTTGATTCACCAATAGCCATTCGGGTTAACCCGACGTGCGCATGCTGTCGAGTACGTCGGCCCACGATTGCATGATCTCGCGCCGCAAACCCATGTACTCCGCGTAGTTGTACGAGGCCCTTGTGGCATTTCTCGGCGCGTGAGCGAGTTGGCGCTCGATCGCGTCCGCATGAAAGCCGCGTTCGTTCAGCAGCGTCGACGCCATGCTTCGGAAGCCGTGGCTCGTCATTTCTTCCCTGGCATATCCCATGTAGCGCAGGGCCGCGTTGAGCGTGTTTTCGCTCATAGGCCTGCTGATCGCACGCACACTCGGGAATAGCAGTCTGCCGCTACCCGTGATCGCATGAAGCTCCTTGAGGACCGCTATTGCCTGCGTAGACAGCGGAACGATGTGCTTCGCGCCCATTTTCATGCGTTGTGAAGGGATGTGCCATTCGCGGCTTTTGAAGTCGATCTCCGCCCATTCACCTTGGCGCAGTTCGCCGGGTCGAAGGAACACAAGTGGAGCGAGACGTAGCGCCAGGCGCGTGATCTCGCGACCCTCGTATGCGTCGATCCGATTGAGAAGAATCCCGAGCTTGTTCGGCTCGATGATCGTCGGGTGATGTCGTGTCACGGATGCGGCGAGGGCTCCTCTAAGCGAAGAAGCGGGGTTGAACTCAGCGCGGCTGGTTGCCACTGCGTAGTCCATGACGCGGTTCACGATGTTTAACGCACGGTGCGCGGTTTCGATGTGTTCCTTCGCCTCGATCCGACGCAAGCATTCAAGGATGTCCTTCGCCTTGAGCGAGGAAATGGGCGACAGCCCGATGCGTGGAATCAGGTAAATCTCAAGTCGCCGAATAACCTTGTCGGCATGCGAAGACTTCCAAGCAGCCTTCTTGTTGGAGTGCCATTCGCGAGCAACGGTCTCGAAGCTGTTACTTGCAGCGTCCGCACGTGCCGCCTTCATGGCCGACCGATGCGCGCTTGGGTCGATGCCCTTGGCAAGCAGGCCGCGCGCTTCAGCTCGACGTTCGCGAGCCTCCTTCAGTGGGGTATCAGGTAAACCCCTAGAGCTAGACGCTTCTCCCGTCCGTCGATGCGGTATTTGAGTCGCCAGTACCTCCCGCCCTGCGGCGTGACCTCAAGATACATGCCTTGACCGTCGGAGTACCGACGAGTCTTGGACTCGGGCTTACAGGTGTTCTTAATGAAAACATCGGTTAGCGGCATGGGGGCATCCTCTAGAGAAAAAGGAATGTGCCCCTGCCGGTGCCCCCGCGCTAACTTGGATGCCGTTGGACGGTTCCGAACTCCGCTGGAAGCTATGCCGCTGATCCAAGAGGAGAGTCCGGCAAGACGCGGACTCCTTCGGATGCATATGGATCGATGTCTGGTGGCTCGGGGCGGAATCGAACCACCGACACGCGGATTTTCAATCCGCTGCTCTACCGACTGAGCTACCGAGCCAAGGGGCCGGATTATACGCGGGGCGGCGGACGGCGCCAGACGACCGCAGCGTCGGCAGGTCGTCACCGGACGCCGGTGGAGCGCTCGCTATACTCGCCCGGTGAACCCCCAGGCCAATGCGCCGCGGTCGAGCCGGACCGCCTCCCCCAACTCCATTGCAGACGTCGCCGTGATCGGCGGCGGTATCGTCGGTGCGGCCGCCGCGCTCGCGGCCGGGCAGGCGGGGCTGTCGACGCTTTGGGTCGTCGGCCGTCCAGGGTTCGTGGAAGCAACGGCGGAGCGCGACCAGCGCGTCTACGCGCTCAGCCCGGGCACCGCCGCTTTCCTCGATGCGCTGCGGGTCTGGACGCAGCTCCCGCCTTCGCGGGTCGCGCCGGTGTTCGACATGCGCATCTTCGGGGACTCGGCCGGCCGCTCGGCGCTGCACTTCGGCGCGTACGAGTCCTCCAGCGAACGGCTCGCAACCATCGTCGAGCATCGCGAACTCGCGCGGGTGCTGGAGACCGCGGCCGGGTACTTCCCGGGCATCGAACGGATCGACGGGTCGACCTCGGGCGTCACGACCGGTGCGGACCACATCGACATCACGACGGAGCGTGGCGCCCGCTCCGCCCGGCTCGTCATCGCGGCCGATGGTGCGCGCTCGCCGACGCGCGAGGCGCTCGGCATCGCGACGCGCGGGCGGCCGTACGGACAGCAGGCGCTGGTGGGCAACTTCGCGGCTGCGCGTCCGCATCGCGGCACCGCGTTTCAGTGGTTCACCGACCACGGCGTCGTCGCGCTGTTGCCGCTCGCGGCGGCCGGCGGGTCGACGAACGCGGTCTCGCTGGTGTGGTCGGCGCCGGACACGACGGCGGACGCGTTAGTGGAAAGCGGTGCGGACGCGGTCGCCGCGAAGCTTTCCGAACTCGCGTCGACCCATCCGTCCGCTGCGATCGGCCCCTTCACCGCGCTCGGCCCCCTGACGAAAATCCCGCTCGCGATGCAGACCGCCGACCGGCTGATCGCGCCGCGCGCCGCGCTGGTCGGCGATGCGGCGCACGTCATCCATCCGCTCGCGGGGCAGGGCTTGAACCTCGGGCTCGGCGACGTCGAGACGTTGATCGGCATCCTGAAGGTGCGCGAGTCGTTTCGCGACTGCGGCGACCGGGTGCTGCTGCGTCGCTACGAACGCGCGCGGGCCGAGCCGGTCGCCGCGATGCGCGAGATGACCGACGGGCTGTCGCGGCTGTTCGACAGCGCGCGGCCCGGGGTCGCTCGAGTGCGCGGCCTCGGGCTGCGCGCGCTCGACCGCACGTCGCCGCTGAAGCGCCTGCTGATGCGGCACGCCTCGGGCGGCGCATAGCGTCTATCCTTCCGGGTTGCGCATCCGTCTTCGACGATGCCCGCCTTTTGCAACGGAGTCCGCATGTCCTCATCGTCGTTCCGCGACCGTGTCGCGCTCCTCGCGGGTGCGGCGCTGCTCGCCACGTCCTCGTTCGTCGCCCTGGGGCAAACCGCGACGCCGTCCAAGGCGCCCGACGCTGCGACGCCAGCGGCGCCGGCGACCAACCCGGGCACGGCCGGTGCGCCGGTGAACGACATGGAACTGAAGAAGACGCTCGAGACGCGCCTCAGCGCGACCGTCGACAGCATCAACCGGATGCCGGTCGCGGGCCTGCTCGAGGTTCGGGTCGGCGAGGACGTCTTCTACACCGACCCGGCGGGCAACTTCATCGTCGTTGGCAACGTCATCGACTTGCGCACCCGCGAGAACCTGACGCGGGCGCGGGTCGAGGCGATCAAGCAGGCGTCGCTGCCGGCGTTCAAATGGGCGGACCTGCCGCTCGATACCGCGGTGAAGCTCGTCAAGGGCAACGGCAAGCGGAAGGTCGCGATCTTCGAGGACCCGAACTGCGGTTATTGCAAGCGGCTCGAAAAGTCGATCCTCGACATCGGCGACGTCACGATCTATGTCTTCCTGTATCCGGTGCTCGGCCCGGATTCGCTGATGAAGTCGAAGCAGATCTGGTGCTCGGCCGATCGCGCGAAGGCGTGGAACGACTGGATGCAGAACGCGACCGCGCTGACCGGCGACGGCGCGTGCGCGACGCCGCTCGACAAGACGCTCGCGCTTGGCAAGAAGCTGCGCGTCGACGGGACGCCGACGTTGTACTTCCCGAACAACAAGCGGGTGGAAGGGGCGATCGACGCGGCGACGCTCGAGAGGGCACTCGCCGGCTGACGCGTCAGCGCGGCACCAGCACCCACATCCGGCCGTCCTGCTTCATGCGGCCTGCCTGGTTGCCGGCTTCGGCACCGAAGCCCCAGAAGTAGTCGGCACGGACCGCGGCGCCGGGCGCCGCGGCGATCGCGCCGCCGGTGTCCTGCGCCATCACCAGCCGCTGCAGCGGCGCGTCGGACAGCGGCAAGGTCGTCGCGAGGAATACCGGCGAGCCGAGCGGGACGACGCGCGGGTCGACCGCGATCGATCGCTGCGGCGTCAGCGCGACGCCGAGCGCGCCCTTCGGACCGCGCGACGGGTCGACGATCGGCTCTTCCTTGAAGAAGACCTCGCTGGGGTTGGCCGCGAGCAGCTCGTCGAGACGCTCCGGGTGCGACGAGGCCCATGCCTTGATGCTCTGCATCGACGCCTGCGCGAGCGTCAGCTCGTTGCGATCGACGAGCCACTTGCCGATCGACCTGTACGGCTGTCCGTTCTGGTCCGCGTAAGCGAGGCGCACGGTCTCGCGGGCGCGTCCGCCCTGCGACAGCTCGACGCGCCCGGAGCCCTGGATCTCGAGGAAGAATGCCTCGATCGGATCGTCGACCCACACGATCTCGCGCCCGCGGAGCACGCCGCTGTTCTTCAGATCGCCGCGCGACGGATACGGCACGACGGTGCGGCCGACGAGCTTGCCGCGGACGCGCTTGCCCTTCAGCTCCGGGTAGAGCGACGTCAGGTCGACGATCAGCAGGTCGTCGGGCACGCCGTAGAGCGGCGTCAGGTACGGCGCGACCGGCTTCCGACTGCCGCGCAGCAAGGGCTCGTAGTAGCCGGTGACGAGGCCGGTGTCGTTGCCTTCGGTCGTCGTCAGGCGGTTCGGTACGAAGCGGCTCTCGAAGAAGCCGCGGACCGACTGCGGGTCGCCGCCGTCGACGAGCCGTGCGCTCGCGCAGGTGGCGGACCATTCGGGCTTTCGGGCCAGTGCGTCGCATGACGCGAGGAACGCGGGCCACGCGTCGGTCACCGGGTCGGCGGTCCATCCGGGCAGAGCTGACCACGTCGTCGGGACGAGGAGCGGCTTTGCGACCGCGGCCGGTGGCGGCGGCACCGCGGGTGCGGGCGATGGCTGAGGCGCCGGGGGTGGTGGCAACGGGGCGGGCGGTGCGACCGGCGTCGTCGTGCAGGCGGCCAGCAGCGCGATCGACAAGGCGACGACCGTCGACGCGACGCGACCGCGGACGTCGCCGATAGAATGCGCGACCGCGGGCGGGCACGCGATCGACGACGTGGCGGCTCCGGGTTCGGAGGAAGCGAACGACATGTGGATCCTGGTCGTCGAGGCGCTCGGCGCGCTCGCGCTGCTGCTCTTCATCGTGTGGTGGACGCTCGGGCCGACGCAACGGCGTGAGCAGGACGAACTGCGCGCCGCAGCGCGGGAGGCCGCCGCTCGACGGCGCGATACCGACGATGCGGCGTCTTGACCGGCCGACCGGTCAATGCAGCGAGCGCGGCACCGCGAGCGCGAACTCGTCGATCGGCGCCTCGAAGCGCGTGCCGTCTTCGGCGACCGCGAAGTAGCTGCCGCGCATCGAGCCGGTCGCCGTCGCGAGCGCCGTTCCGCTGGTGTATTCGAACGACTCGCCGGGTGCGAGCAGCGGCTGGTGGCCGACGACGCCGAGGCCCTTGACCTCTTCGACGTGCGCATCGGCGTCGGTGATGATCCAGTGCCGCGAGATCACCTGGGTCGGCACGTCGCCGGCGTTGGTGATCGTGATCGAGTACGCGAAGACGTAGCGCGACTCCGACGGGTCGGATTGCTCGGGGATGTGGCGGGTCTTGACGTTGACGTTGAGGCGGTAGGTCGGCATCGGTGGTCGTTGGCGCCGGGGCGGGCAAGATGCGGTTCGGCGGCGGGTCGCTCCGGTACACTCGGCGGCCGGCCGACGCTTCGGTGAACGCGTCGGCCGTCACGTGATTGCGCGCCTCGCCGACCGCCCCGAACCGGACCCGCCATGGACCCTCAGAACCGCCGCGATTATCGCATCGCGCCTTCGATCCTCTCTGCCGACTTCGCGCGACTCGGTGCCGAGGTCGAACAGGTGCTCGCCGCGGGCGCCGACTTCATCCACTTCGACGTGATGGACAACCATTACGTGCCGAACCTGACGATCGGCCCGATGGTCTGCAAGGCGGTGCGACCGCACGCGAAGCGGCCGGACGGGACGCCGGCGACGATCGACGTGCACCTGATGGTCAAGCCGGTCGACCGCCTCATTCCGGACTTCGCGGCGGCCGGTGCGGACATCATCAGCTTCCATCCCGAGGCCTCGGACCACATCGACCGCACGCTCGGGCTGATCCGCGAGCACGGGTGCAAGGCCGGGCTCGTGTTCAATCCCGCGACGCCGCTGTCGTATCTGGATTATGTGATGGACCGCATCGACCTCGTGCTGATCATGTCGGTGAACCCGGGCTTCGGCGGGCAGTCGTTCATCGACGAGGCGCTGGTCAAGTTGACCGAGACGCGCGCGCGTCTCGACAAGTACAAGGCATCGAGCGGCCGCGACGTGCTGCTCGAGATCGACGGCGGCGTGAAGGTCGACAACATCGCGAAGATCGCGGGGGCCGGGGCGTGCACGTTCGTCGCGGGGTCGGCCGTGTTCGGTGCGCCCGATGCGGACGGGGGCTACCGGGGCGTGATCGGGCAGCTGCGCGACGCGCTGGCGGCGTGATGGCCGCCCCGTTTCCGGGCGCTCGGCGATGAAGTATCGCGCCGTGCTCATCGACCTCGACGGCACGCTCGTCGACACGCTGTCCGAGATCCAGGCCGCGGCCAATGCGATGCTCGCCGACGCGGGCCGGCCGCCGGTCGACGAACGGACCGCAGCCGAGTCGGTCGGCGAGGGTGCCGCGAACCTGGTCGGGCGGATGATGGGTCTCGACGGAGTCGCCGCCTGGCTGCCGACCTACATGGAGCACTATCGCGCGGCCAACGGGTCGACCGCGGCGCTCTATCCGAACGCGGTCGAGGGGCTCGACGCGTTCCGCGCGGCGGGCCTCTTCGTCGCATGCGTCACCAACAAGCCGCGCGAGCTGGTCGGCCCGCTGTTCGACCATCTCGGCATCACCGCGCGCTTCGACTGCATCGTCGGCGGCGGGGACACCGTCGACCGGAAGCCGTTGCCGGCGCCGCTGCTGCTCGCGTGCGAGCGGATGGCGGTCGAACCGCAGTCGTGCGTGATGATCGGTGACTCGCGGAACGACGCGGTCGCGGCATCGGCCGCGGGCATGTTCTCGCTGACGGTGCCGTACGGTTATCCGGGGTCGGGCGGCGATGCGGACCGTGCGGAGCGGCTCCTCGAACGCGGGGTGACGTGTGCTATCGTCCCCGACCTTTTGGCGGCGGCCCGCTGGATCGTCGATGCGAACGGCAGCGACGGCACTTGAGATGACCGGGCCGTCCACGATGTCGTCTTCGCCTTCGTCATGAACGATCGACTCGAACGAACGCGCCTCTCCATCGCCCGCCCGCGGCGCCGGAGTTGGCGACGCCCCGGCTGGCGAGGCTGATCCTCGCCGTCAGGACGGCCGCGCGATTCCGCCGGCCCCTCGTTCATCGCGTCACGCCCGTCCATCGACGAGCGCTGACCGCCCTCCGCGCAGATGGTCATGACCGAACTCGAATTCCAGTCGCTTGCCCGCGACGGCTACAACCGCATCCCCCTGATCGCCGAGCACTTCGCCGATCTCGACACGCCGCTGTCGCTGTACCTGAAGCTCGCGCACGTCGAACGCGGCGGCGCGAATTCGTTCCTGCTCGAATCGGTGGTGGGCGGCGAGCGCTTCGGCCGTTACTCGTTCATCGGCCTGCCGGCACGCACGCTGATCCGCGCGCGCGGCTATGGCGACGGGGCGGTCACGGAAGTCGTGACCGATGGCCGGGTGGTCGAGTCGATGCCGGGCAACCCACTCGACAACGTCGCGGCGTTCAAGGAGCGCTTTCGCGTCGCGGTGCGGCCCGGGTTGCCGCGCTTCGCGGGCGGCCTCGCCGGCTACTTCGGCTACGACGTCGCGCGGCACATCGAGCCGCGGTTGATCGCGACTGCGAAGGTCGTCGACGACGAAGACCCGTTCGACCTGCCCGACCTGCTGCTGCTGCTGACCGAGGAAGTCGTCGTCGTCGACAACCTCGCCGGGAAGATTTACGTCATCGTCTATGCCGACCCGACGAAGCCGGAGGCTTACGGCCGGGCGAAGTCGCGCCTGCGCGAGTTGCGCGATCGCCTGCGACGGCCGGTCGACGTGCCGTACAGCCAGCCGTCGATGCGCACCGACGCGCATCGCGGCTTCGCGAAGGCCGACTATCTCGCGGCGGTTGCCGAGGCGAAAGAACTGATCGCGGCCGGCGAGGTGATGCAGGTGCAGATCGGCCAACGCATCGTGAAGCCGTTCCGCGATTCGCCGCTGACGCTGTACCGCGCGCTGCGGTCGCTGAACCCGTCGCCGTATCTGTACTTCTACGACTTCGGCGACTTCCACGTCGTGGGGTCGTCGCCGGAGATCCTGGTTCGCCACGAACAGCGGCCCCCCCCCCCCCGCGGCCCGCCCCCCCCCCCCCGGACCCGACCGCCCCCCGCCCC